>CBIMFG010000991.1:0-2824 GCA_966243125.1 uncultured Niastella sp. | reverse complement strand
GCGGTTACACCGATGTTTTCGTAATTCCCAATACCAAACCGGTTGTTGATAGCAAAACCCAGGCAGAATACATTAGCCAGAAGTCGCGATCGCTGCCGGTTACGGTTCATCCCATTGGCGCTATTTCAAAAGGCGCCGAAGGAAAAGACCTGGCCGAGATGTACGATATGCGCAGCAGTGGCGCCATTGCCTTCAGCGATGGGCTTAATCCCATACAATCTGCCGGTTTACTGCTGAAAGCCCTTCAATACGTAAAAGCTTTTGACGGTATTGTAATACAAATACCCGACGATAAAAGTATAGGCGCCAATGGCCTTATGCACGAAGGTATTGTAAGCACCCGGTTGGGTTTGCCCGGCAAACCTATGATGGCCGAAGAGCTGCAGGTGGCCCGCGATATAAAACTGGTTCGGTATGCCGATTCAAAACTGCATTTCACCGGAATAACCGCCCCAAAATCGCTTGAATACATTCGCCGGGCAAAAGACGCCGGACTGGCAGTAACCTGCTCGGTTACCCCCTACCACCTCTTTTTCAGCGATGAGGATTTACTGGAATACGACAGCAACCTGAAAGTATACCCACCCCTGCGTACAAAAAGCGATGTGGAGTTGTTGCGCCAGGCTGTGCTCGATGGCACCATCGACTGCATTGCTTCGCACCACATGCCGCATGAGTACGACAGCAAGGTACTGGAATTTGAATATGCCAAATTCGGGATGACCGGACTGGAAACTTCGTACAGCGCCATCAAAACCGCCTTGCCCGGTATTACCGAAAGCCGGTGGGTTGAGCTGGTGAGTATTAATCCCAGAAAGATCTTTGGTTTGGAAAGCCCGGTTATTAAAAAAGAGGCCCCGGCCTGTTTTACTTTGTTTGAACCAGGTGTGCCGGTAACTTTTACCACCGCATCCTTCCAGTCAAAATCGAAGAACTCAGCCTTTATAAACAAAGCGCTGCAGGGCACGGTGAAGGGCATCATCAACAAAGAGACCTTATTACTAAATTAATAGCATTATCTTATGTATAAAGACCTGCCACAGCAGCCACAGCCTTCGGGCAAAAGTGCCAGCTTGCTGTATGGGCTACTATACGGCGCAGCAAGTATTGCCTTTACGGTTTTTCTATATTTGGGCGGGGTTAAAACCTTTATGAGCCCGGTTGCCCGTTTAGGTATTGTGATCCCAATTGGGTTTGCCATACTCACCGCCTGGCAACAAAAGAAAATACAGGGCGGCTACCTGGAGTTTTCCGACGCATTGAAAAATATTTTCAAAGCCATGGTAATTGGTCTTGCTATGTCAATGGCTTTTGAGTATATCTTATTTAATTACATTGATGTACCTTTTAACCAGGCATTGATGCAGGCCACCTCGCAGGAAATGGAGAAGAGTTTGCAGGGGCAGATGTCGCAGGAGAAAATTGATGAGCTGGTTGAAAAAATTGGAACCGTTGATCAACACTCCTTCAAAATACAGGCGTTAACATTTGCCATCAGGTGTATCCTGCATTTTGTACTGGCATTGATCGTTGCAGCCATTATGAAACGTAAACGACCAATGTTTGATAATTCTTTTAACCAATAGACTATGGATATTTCCATTGTAGTTCCTTTGTTGAATGAAGAAGAATCACTGCCCGAATTGTGTGCATGGATAGAGCGGGTGGTTACTGCCAATAATTTCACGTATGAAATTATTATGATCGACGATGGCAGCACCGATACCTCATGGGAGGTTATAGAACAACTGCGTTCAAAAAATCCGCACATAAAAGGGATCCGCTTTCAGCGCAATTATGGCAAATCAGCCGCATTGAACGAAGGTTTCAAAGCCGCTATGGGCAATGTGGTCATTACAATGGATGCCGATATGCAGGACAGTCCCGATGAAATTCCCGAACTGTATAGAATGATCATGGAAGACAAGTTCGACATGGTTAGCGGCTGGAAGAAGAAACGTTACGACAACACCCTCACTAAAAATATTCCAAGCAAATTCTTTAATTGGGCTACACGCCGCATGTCGAAGATCAATTTGCATGATTTTAACTGCGGACTAAAAGCCTATCGCCTGAAGGTGGTAAAAAGCATTGAAGTATATGGCGAAATGCATCGCTATATTCCGGTGCTGGCAAAATGGGCCGGTTTTAGAAAGATAGGCGAAAAGGTGGTAGAACACCGCAAACGCAAATACGGTACTACCAAATTTGGCTGGGAACGGTTTGTAAATGGTTTTCTCGACCTGGCTTCCATCACCTTCGTTGGCAAATACGGCAAACGACCCATGCACTTTTTTGGCTTATGGGGTTCAGGCGTACTGGTAACCGGTTTTCTGATGTTCCTGTATTTGATCATTAGCAAAATTGTTGAACCGGAGTATGCACTCACTAACCGACCGGTATTTTATATAGCCTTAACGCTGATGGTTATTGGTACGTTGATGTTCATTGCCGGATTTTTAGGCGAACTGATTGCGCGTAACTCGGCTGGCCGCAACCATTATTTGATTGAGAAGAAAATTGGGGTGGAGTAATATGGCTCACAAAACGATTGTTATTATTGGCCCCGGGCATCCGCTGCGGGGTGGGTTGGCCACTTTTAACCAGCGGCTATGCAAAGCGTTTATTGATGAAGGCCATACGTGCAGCATCTTTTCATTTTCGCTGCAATACCCTTCTTTCTTATTTCCCGGTACCACGCAGTATTCAACCGATCCTGCGCCAACCGATATTGATATTTATCCGGTTATTAACTCCGTTCATCCCCTGAATTGGGTGCAGGTAGGAAATTCATTAAAAAGAATTAACCCCGATATTATTGTCG
>CBIMFG010000990.1:0-2825 GCA_966243125.1 uncultured Niastella sp. | reverse complement strand
ATAAGTAATAGATTCTATTTTCTATATGAAAATTGGAAAGATGGAGAAAAAATGCTAAAAAATTTGGGAAACCGGAAGGGGTTATGTAATTTAGAATTGGGAAATGTAAATCGAAGAATTGGGAATAGTGGTAACCGTTATACTACAAAACACATTACAGCGTACGCTTACTCCATATAGCATCTTGCACCGGTTACCGCAAAATAGTACATACTATTCTCAATGTAAGTCCAAAATATAAAACAAATAAAAACTTTATGTATGCGTAGCTGTAACAACCACCCGGTGTGGCACAATCAACCATTGCGCTTAACTGATGAAGAAAGGAAAAACCCAATCCTTGTTATCCAGGAATTTTTTGAATGCTTTCATTTAAATGATATCCGGGAGCTATTATGGAACTGGCTCATAGAAGTAGTATCGAGCCCAAACAGTATTTCAAGCGAACCGCTCGAGCGCAGTAATCACTTTTATTTTTACGAAAAGGCTGAAGCGCTCATTGAAGCATGTTTTTTACTTAAAGACTTAATACTTTCACAATTGCAAATTAAACAAGAGATACCAGTAATACCTGTATAATTCCCTTTTAAAAAGGGGCAGGGTCGTGCTGCTCCTTTCTTTTATTGGGTATTAGGGTTTATAATATACATGCTGCTTCCCCCGAAATGTGTAACTTACCTGTATCATATTTATTGGGTAAACAGTATGCATATGAACCCTGATCAGTTGAAACAACGATTGCAAACCATGCGAAGTTTTTACGAAAGCGGCGCTACCCGTTTGCTGGCATTTCGTAAACAGCAACTACAACAATTAAAAGCGGCCATTCAACAGTATGAACAGCCGTTATACGATGCTTTACATAAAGACCTTAAAAGAAGCGCAGAGGAAAGTTGGGTTACTGAATTGGGAGTAGTAATGGCAGATCTTAACCTGGCATTGCGTAACCTGCGTCATTGGATGCAACCACAACGGGTACCAACCAACCTCGTTAACCTTCCTTCTGCCAGTTATATTATGCGGGAACCATTGGGTGTTGTGCTTATCATTAGTCCGTGGAATTATCCCTTTCAGTTATTGTTTGCTCCATTGATAGGTTCCATTGCGGCGGGCAACTGTGTGGTATTAAAACCATCTGAGCTGGCGCCTGCCACTGCCAAAGTAATGGGCGAGATGATCAACAAAATATTCCCGCAGGAGTATATCTTTTATGTTGAAGGCGATGGTGCACAGGTAGTACCTGCCTTAATGAACGGTTTTCGGTTCAGTCATGTTTTTTACACTGGCAGCACGGCTGTTGGCAAAAGCATTTATCAATTAGCGGCATCGCAGTTGGTGCCGGTTACACTGGAATTGGGAGGTAAAAGCCCGTGTGTAGTTGAAAGCGATGCCAATATACCCGTGGCGGCACGCCGCATAGCTGTCACAAAATTTGCCAATGCCGGCCAAATGTGTATTGCGCCAGATTACATTCTGGTACATGCTTCCAAAAAAAATGAACTGATCGCTGCGCTGAAAAAAGCTATTGAGTCATTTTATTCAGAAAACCCGGCAGAAAGTTATAGTTACTGTAAGATCATAAATGAAAAGCAATTTCAGCGCATAATTGGTTAATTAAGTCAGGGCACTGTTGTGCATGGTGGTCATCATGATATCAGCCAGTTGTACATTGAACCCACCATCCTGGAAAATGTATCACCAGATGCGCCCTTGATGAAAGAAGAAATATTTGGTCCGTTTTTACCCGTACTCACATTTAATACCCAGGAAGAAGCAAAAGCAATTATTCAAAACAATCCAGATCCATTATCGTTTTATATTTACACGGCCGATGCAAAAAAAGAACAGGAATGGCTGCAATCGGTGCCGTTTGGTGGGGGCTGTGTAAATAATTCAGGCTGGCATTTTACCAATCACCATTTGCCATTTGGCGGCCGGGGAAACAGCGGCTTTGGCAAATATCATGGCAAATACAGTTTTGAAGTGTTCAGTAATACCAAGTCGGTAATGAAAACTCCCTCCTGGTTTGACCCGGCAATCAAATACCCGCCATTTAAAGGACGATTGAAATTGTTTAAATGGGTGGTAAAATAATTTAGCTATGATGACCTTCAAACAGAGATTCCTACAACTCGTTTATCCATTGTGGATCGCATTTACAAAACTTATGGACAAGAATACCAAGGTACTCACTAATTCAAAGAGCGTTCAACCTGCTGAATCTATTTATGGATTGCAGGTACTGCTTAATAATGGAAACAATCTGTCTTTGGAAGCTTATAAGGGAAAGAAAATGATGCTGGTGAATACTGCTAGTAATTGCGGCTATACCAATCAATATGATGATCTGCAAAAGTTGTATCAGCAGTTTAATAATCAGTTGGAGATCATTGCCTTCCCGGCCAATGATTTTAAAGAACAGGAAAAGGGTAGTGACAGCGATATTGCCCAGTTTTGCAAAATTAACTTTGGTGTTACCTTTCCCCTGGCCAAAAAAAGTGTGGTAGTTAAATCGAACGATCAAAACATTATTTTTAAATGGCTGACCAATAAAACAAAGAACGGTTGGAATGAAAAAGTTCCTTCCTGGAATTTTTCAAAATACCTTATTGATGAGCAAGGAATCCTTACGCATTATTTTGATCCTTCGATTTCACCTTTAAGCGATGAGGTTGTTACAGCTGTAAGTAAGCGCTAACGGCCCTAAGGAGCAACATATGCTTCGTCTAGTAGCTCAGTAACCGCAGTTATCATCGTACACACCTGATAGTAAAAGCTTTTATTCACTTTGTCGAACGTATCGCCGGGGCGATGGTAGTCGGCGT
>CBIMFG010000989.1:0-2826 GCA_966243125.1 uncultured Niastella sp. | reverse complement strand
AAGCCTTCCATTTATTGAAGCATTGCGTCAGTTGCAATGGGAGCTGCCCGAAGAAGACACTGTGGTAATTCACCTTACGCTGATCCCTTATTTAAAGGCAGCCAAAGAATTAAAAACCAAGCCAACACAGCATAGTGTTAAAATGATGAGCCAGGAAGGTGTACATCCTGATATCATCGTTTGCCGTACAGAAAAAACACTTACCCCTGATCTGCGTCGCAAGATCGCCCTGTTCTGTAATGTAAAACCAGAAGCCGTGATTGAAGCAGCCGATGCACCTACCATTTATGAAGTGCCATTGGCCATGATGCGCGAGAAGCTGGATGTTATTTGTTTAAAGAAACTCAACATAACCGGTTTTCACGAACCAGACCTTACCAAATGGAAAGAGGTGCTGGACAAACTGAAATATCCCAAGAGCCAGGTAACCATTGGGCTTATTGGTAAATACATTGAGCTGCAGGATGCGTATAAATCCATTCTGGAAGCATTTGTACATGCCGGCGCCTCCAATGAATGCAAAGTGCAGATCGTAAACGTGCACAGTGAGTTCATTACGCCTGAGAACGTAGGCGAAAAACTGGCTAACCTCGATGGATTGCTGGTAGCGCCTGGTTTCGGACATCGTGGAGTAGAAGGTAAGATCCTGGCGGTAAAATATGCCCGTGAAAATAAACTGCCGTTCTTTGGTATTTGCCTGGGCATGCAAATGGCGGTTATTGAATTTGCACGCAACGTACTGGGTTTAAAAGAAGCCCATTCCACCGAAATGAATGTGAATACGCCCGACCCGGTTATTGACCTGATGGAAGAGCAAAAAGCTGTTACTTCAAAAGGTGGAACCATGCGTTTGGGTGCTTATTCCTGCGAAACAATAGAAGGAAGTTTGGCCCGTACTATTTATAATAACCCAACCATCAGCGAACGTCACCGTCACCGCTGGGAGTTTAATAACCGCTACCTGAACCAGTTTCAGGAAGCCGGTATGGTTGCCAGCGGAAAGAACAACGAAAATCAGCTGGTTGAAATAGTTGAACTGCCAACCCATCCATTCTTTATTGGCGTTCAATACCACCCCGAATTAAAGAGCACGGTAGAAACTCCACATCCGTTGTTTGTACATTTTGTAAATGCAGCCAAAGTGTATGCAGAACAAAAAAGTACCGTAAAAAATCCTTTGCTCCAAAGCGAAATGATATAAGAATTTATTAGTAAGTGTAAGCTTATAAAATGTTAATAGATATGCTGTTATCGGCATATCTATTAACATTATGTAATAAAAATGAACAAGCTTCAACTAATAACTTAAAACTTACAACTTCCGACTATCTTTGCACCTCTTCTAAACTAGTAGTATAATGAATTTTGATCGCAATACGGTGATTGGCTTTGTGTTGTTAGCGCTTTTACTGTTTACTTATTTGTTTATTTCTACCAAGAACAGTCACGAGCTGGAGGCTAAAAAGCAACACTTTACAGACTCAGTTGCCCAGGTACAAAAACATATCCAGGATTCTATTGCCTTAGCAGCACCCGCCGATACCACCGCCAATCAGGCTGTGCAACCAGGCCAGCTGGCAACCCGCGGTGTTGAAGCCCTCACTGTAGTTGAAAATGAAGTAGTTAAAATCAGCTTTACCAATAAAGGCGGTCAGCCAAAGCAGGTTGAGTTGAAGAACTATAAATCGCTCAATAGTAAAGCTCCGGTTGTATTGAACAATACACCGTTCGATAAGATCTCTTATGGCGTTACCACCGATAATGGCTCCGTACAGGTTTCTGATCTGTATTTTATGGAACCTAAGGTGGTAAAAAATGCCGATAACAGCCAAACCATCATTTACCAGGCGCCCATTCCCGGCAAAGGGAATGTTACCCACCAGTTCACGCTTCATCCCAATGATTACCTGATCGACTGGGATGTGCAATTGAACGGCGCCGATAAAATGCTCACCCAGGGCAATTTCAACCTGATCTGGCAAAACCAGCCCAGCCAGCACGAAACAGACGTAGTGTATGAGCGCAATCAAAGCACCGTTTGTTTTTATGATGAGAACGGCTTTGATTACATGCAAACCAAATCGGCCCGTACATTGGAGAAGCCGGTACAGTGGGTTAGCTCTTCTCAACAATTCTTTAATACTGCATTGATAGCAGCCAAGGATAAGTTCACTTCCGGTGACGTTAAATTCATCAAGAACGTAAACGACACTACTAACAAAGTAGCCGAAGTAACTACCACCCTGCAAACAAAAGTTCCCTTAGGGCCTAATGTTACTATTCCTTTGCGGTTGTATTATGGTCCTAATGACTATGCCATTTTGCGCAAGCATAAAGACCAGGTGCCTGAAATGGACAAGATCGTAAACCTGGGCCGCGATATGTACGCTTTTGTGCGTCCTATCAATAAGTACATTGTAATGCCGGTTTTTGATTTCTTCAAAAGCTTTATCGGCAGCCTGGGTATCGCTATCTTATTGTTGACCCTGTTCATCAGGTTGCTGACCTCACCACTGGTATACACCAGCTATTTGAGCGGCGCCAAAATGAAAGCGTTACGTCCGGAAATTGAAAAGCTGAAAGAAAAATATAACAACGACCAGCAGCAGGTTGGGGTTGAACAAATGAAGTTATTCCGCGAAGCAGGGGTGAATCCGTTGGGCGGTTGTATACCAGCCCTGTTGCAGATCCCCATCTTCTTTGCCCTGTATAGCTTCTTTAACTCGAATATTGATTTGCGTGGGGTAGGGTTTTTGTGGGCCGATAACCTGGCTTCGTATGACGCCATTGTATCGTGGAAGACCAGCATTTTGGGTATGACCCACC
>CBIMFG010000988.1:0-2828 GCA_966243125.1 uncultured Niastella sp. | reverse complement strand
ATCCCGAACGCGATTCAGTTGATGTGTTAAAGAAATATGGCGATAAATATGGAGTGAACCCGGATGTGTGGTGGTTAGTGACAGGACCAAAAAAAAAGATCTATGATTTTGCTTTGAACGAAGTAAAGCTGGGCCTGCAGGATGGGGAAGGGGTTGACAGCAACTTTATACACACTCAGAAATTTGTAGTACTCGAGAAAAAAGGCGTTGTACGTGGTTATTATGATGGACTGGATACAACGGCCCTTTCCAAACTGGCAGAGGATATTACCCTGCTGATGTTGGAAAAAGATAGAAACGAACCTTCGCCAGTATTGGCCCAATTGATAAGCATTTGGCCAATTTATATCGCCGTGATTGTAGCCGTTGTGCTGTTTGTATGGATCACACGCAGACCAGCAAAAGAACCCAAATTCCAATAAAATATGCTTCCTCCTGTACTGGCAAAAAATGATAAAAAGGCCCACTGGCTTATTCTTGTATTTTCTTTCGTAGTATTTGCTGCTGTAACAGCATTAAGCCGCATTAAGCTTGATGTTGACCTTGGTTTTAACATACATATTTTTGCGCAGTTAAATGCTGTGATCAATGCCATTGTAAGCCTGTTGTTGCTGGCTGGCCTGGCTACGGTTAAGCAAGGTAAATTTGAACTGCACAAAAAGATCATGATCACTGCATTGATCTTATCAGTGATCTTCCTGGTATCGTATATCTGTCATCATTTATTAGCTGGTGAAACCCGGTTCGGCGATTTAAACCACGATGGTCAAATGAGTGAACAGGAGATAGCGTTGGCTGGTGGCAAAAGAATGTTGTATTTTATAATTCTCTCCACCCATATTCCTTTGGCAGGTTTGGTACTCCCTTTTGTACTGTATACTGCTTACCGCGCGTTAATTGGCGAATGGCCACAACACAAAAAACTGGCGCGTTATACCTGGCCTGTTTGGTTATACGTTTCAGTAACAGGTGTATTGGTATATTTAATGATCAGTCCTTACTATTAATAGCTTGCTATGCAACAATCCAACGCATTTAAAGTATTAAGAATACTGCATACCGCATTATTGATCGGTATGGTTATCTTCAACATTGTAGGTATTGTACTGGTGCAACAGAATGTAATACCAGCAGGCGGCGAACAATTAGAACGCAGCTTACAGGTGGTTTGTATTCTGGTCTCCGGTGTTATGTTACTGGGAGGCTTTAACCTCTTTAAGAAAAAGATGATCGCCGCCCGCAATCATACCGGACCGGGTGAGCAAAGGATGGACTTATATCGCGCTGCCTGTATCTTGTGGTGGGCAATGATTGAAGGGCCGGGCTTATTGGCCACGATAGGATATATTCTTACGCACAATTTTGCGTTTTTTGCATTGGCGGTGTTTCATTTAACCGTGTTGTTTGTTTTCAGCCCACGCAAAGCGAATATTGTTGTGTTGTTGAATTTGACTCCGCAGGAAGTGGCTGCGTTGGAAGGGACGAGGTAGTTGATCAGTTAACCAGTTGACGAGTTAACAAGTTGATAGGGTTTACTCATCACTGACCACTCACTACTCACGATTTAAAGAACTCGATATATGAAGCAGTTAGTTTGTATCACGCCGGGCCAACTGGAATACCAGGAAGGACAGCAACCGGAAGTTAAAGAAGGACAATCGTTACTTAAAATAAAGCGCATAGGTATTTGCGGAACCGATCTGCATGCCTATGAAGGCACACAGCCTTTTTTTAATTATCCACGCATTTTAGGTCATGAGCTGGCTGCTGAATATGTATCGGGTGATGCCGCTGGTTTTACAGCAGGCGAACCTGTAACCATTATTCCCTATTTCAATTGTGGAAAATGTATTGCCTGCCGTAGCGGCAAACCTAATTGCTGTACCAGCATTCAGGTATGTGGTGTGCATGTTGATGGCGGCATGCGCGAATATTTAGTGGTTCCTTCCTATTCATTGCTGCATGGTGATGGATTGAGCTTTGATGAATTGGCTTTGGTAGAACCGCTCGCCATTGGCGCACATGGTGTTCGCCGTGCAGGTGTGCAGCCGGGTGAATATGTACTGGTAATTGGCGCCGGTCCTATTGGGTTAGGCATTATGGAATTTGCCCGTATAGCCGGTGGTCATGTAATTGCCATGGACATAAATGAACAACGCTTACAATTCTGCCGCGAAAAATTACAGGTAGCGCATACCATTAATGCTGCTACAGATGATGTAATGAAGCGCCTGCAGGAGATCACCAATAATGATATGCCAACCGTAGTAATAGATGCTACCGGTAGTTTAAAAGCTATCAATAATGCCTTTCAATATATGGCCCATGGCGCCCGCTATGTGCTGGTTGGTTTGCAAAAGAATGAGATCAGTTTCTCCCATCCTGAGTTTCATAAACGCGAAGCTACTTTAATGAGCAGCCGCAACGCTACCCGCGAAGATTTTGACCTGGTAATGAATAGTATGAAAAAGAAACTGGTTAATCCTGCTACTTATATTACTCACCGTGTGGCGTTTGATGAGGTGAAAAGTGAATTTGCCAGCTGGTTGAAACCGGAGACGGGGGTTATTAAGGCGATGGTGGGTCTGTAATATTGAATATTGAATTTTCAATGTTGAAGATAGGAGAAATGAGAAATGTGGAACAGAGAAATGAAAAATGAAAAAGTAAGGCGGAAGTAGAAGCTCGAAAGTGCCCTGAGCGAAGTCGAAAGGTTTGCTAAGAGACCGAGCCTAGTCGAGGGCTCGGTTTACTGTTCGCTTTTACCATTCAGCTTAAAGCTTGCAGCTGTATTTCCACTCACCACTGACAACTCACCACTGACAACT
>CBIMFG010000987.1:0-2828 GCA_966243125.1 uncultured Niastella sp. | reverse complement strand
ACAAGTGAACGACAGCTCCTATGATGGCAGCAGCAAAGTAACCCTGAGTGTAACACCCAACCGGTTCACCACCGCCGATGTTGGCGTTGATACCGTAACCTTCACCGCTACAGATGCCAGTGGCAACAGTTCGCAAGCCAAAACCACGGTGACTGTACAAAAACGTGAGGCCTTAATTGTATACACTGGTGACAGCACCGAACAATATTCCGACAAACAATTGCTGACCGCTGTATTGACAGACTCCGCAACTGGCATAGTTTTGAAAAGCAAGTCCATTCGTTTTTATCTGGGCAACCAAACCGTGAATGCATTAACAGACACAACAGGTAAAGCAAGTACCAGCTTGCTGATTGCGCAAGACCCGGCATTGGCTTACACGCTGAATACTGTGTTTACTGGCGACAGCTTGTTTACACCAGCCATTGACAGTGTTCCATTTGTTATTAAACAGGAAGATGCGCGGGTGAATTACACCGGCACCCTGTTTGGTTCAACCGGTACAGGCGGTACGGCTTCCATTACCTTAAGTGCTACGGTAAGCGACACAACCGATGCGTTTGCCGGTGACATCAACAAAGCAACCGTTACGTTCATCGATCGCACTACTAATACGGTGATCGCAACCGTTCCGGTAAGTGCAGGAACGGCCACTTATAACTGGCCGGTTGATCTGGGCGCCGACAATGGAAAAGAGTTTACCATTGGCGTACAGGCAGGCGGTTATTACCAGCGCAATGCATCGGTAGATAATACCATTGTTACCGTAAGCAAAACGCTGAAGGAGTTTGTAAGCGGCGGTGGTTATTTGCAGCTGGTACATGCTGCCGGACAAAATGCAGGTGATGCAGGCAGTCAAAACAATTTCGGTTACAACGTGAAGTATAACCGTAACACCAAAACCCTGCAGGGCAGTTTCAGTACACTTATTCGCCGAACACAAACAGACGGCGTACATGTTTACCAGGTAAAAGGAAATGTAGTGAACACGTTGTGGAGCATCCCCGGCATAGGTTTACTGCCAGCCTGGGCCAGCTTTACCGGTAAAGCCAGCATTCAGGATATTACCAATCCATTGGCGCCTGTAGCCGTAGATGGTAACGCCACTGTAAAAATTGAAATGACCGACCGCACTGAAAGCGGAGCAGGCGATGCCGCAGCCATTACCGTTTGGAATAACACCGGCGGTTTGTGGTTTGCCAGCAACTGGAATGCAATCCTGAATGAGCAACAAACATTGGCTGCAGGAAATGTGAAGATCAATAACGGCGGCATCATCTTACAAACCATTATTTCAGCGATTACAAATGATGGCCATGGTAAGGACAATTTATTGGAGGTGGCTTTGGCCCCTAACCCTGCGGTTAACTACACCAATGTTACCATAAATGCCAGTCCTGAAAAAGGCAACGTGCATATCATAGTAACCGATCTGTTGGGTAAAATGATAGAATCAAAAGAAATAGCGGCAGGCAGGAACACCATACAATTGGGTGGTTCATACAGGCCCGGCATCTATATGATTGAAGTAACGCAAGGTCAAAACAAAGAGACCGTGAAGTTGATCAAGTTAACGCAATAGCACTATCAGTTAGTTAATAAAAGCAAATGCTAGCCCCCGATGTTCTCATCGGGGGCTTTTTTAATGTACCCGCTGAGAAGAACAACGTTCTATCAGCGTGGTCTTTAGTACCGTGGTAGCCGCAATAGTTATTTGGGGTAATAAAGCTGGAAGAGGCGTTGTAAATTTGACATATGTCTAATTCTTTGGAAAGTTTTGGATGAAAAAGAGATCAGGCACCTTATTTGAGTGAGGCGGCCAAAATACTTTTTGAAAGCCAAAACTTCCTAATGATGAACACGCTTAGAAGAATTTTCAAAGAGCGTACCACTCAGCGTATGCTCACTGTCCCTTTTTTGCTGACAACCTTAGCTGCCTGTCAAAAAAATATAACTGAACCCGAACCCATAGCTGATCCTGGTTTGGCCAATACCGAACTGGTATCAACCAAAGCATTCCTGGGATTGGGCAGTTTGATCTGGCAGGAAAATGCAGATGGCAGCAGTTTTTTAAATATCCTTTGTAGTAAACAATCTGCCACCAGCTATGGTATGACGGCCTCCTCAACCCAGGCCTTCAATGGAACCAGATCAGCCCGTTTTGAATTAAGAGATACTGATCCCGAAACAAAGAGTGGTACCAGAACTGAGATCTCTTTCCCAACACCCACCACCAATCATTTCTGGTATTCGTATGCGTTGTACATGCCCGCCGCGCAGTATAAAGATGAGCGGTATGACGACGTTATTTCTCAATGGCATGGCGGC
The DNA here is from genome assembly GCA_966243125.1 of uncultured Niastella sp. Taxonomy (GTDB): domain Bacteria; phylum Bacteroidota; class Bacteroidia; order Chitinophagales; family Chitinophagaceae; genus Niastella. The sequence goes on along the minus strand of CBIMFG010000987.1, from coordinate 500 downwards.
GGTGGCATTACCCCGGCCATAGCTTTGCGGGTACAATCAGGTCATATTTACATGCGAACATTAGACGGTGTTAAAACCGACCTGGGGTTGGTTGAAAAAGACAAATGGCATACGTATGTATATCACATCATACACTCATCAGGGGCGGATGGCCTGATAGAAGTTTGGAAAGATGGTCAAAAGATAGTAACCCGCAGGGGTGTAAACATGCATGCACTAACCGGTGATTTCCACCTTCCTAACTGGAAACTGGGCATCTACAAATCTGCCTGGAATGGCACAAAAACTACTGGTACCAATTTGCGGGTGCTGTACTTTGATGATATCAAATATGGCAATGCATCAGCTACCTATGCCGACATGGTGCCCAATGGTGCTACTACAACAACTGAACCGCCAACAGCTCCCATAAGCGTTACGGCATTGAACCTGGTAGATGCCAATACAGAAAGGGAGGTGCAAACTATTTCAAATGGGGCAACCATCAGTTTAAGTGCCTT
>CBIMFG010000986.1:0-2829 GCA_966243125.1 uncultured Niastella sp. | reverse complement strand
CACCATAGCCCCATTCCGTCATTGGGAGGGCTGGGAATTTTTGCAGGGTTCATGCTCGCCTGCCTGATCGCTATTCCTTACCAGATCGCCGGCGATTTTCAATATTATTTTGCAGCTGCTTTTGTTATCTTCTTCCTGGGCTTGAAGGATGATATTCTGGTAATATCGCCAATCAAAAAATTCATTGGCCAGGTGCTGGCTGCCTTTCTCATCATTTACAAGGGAAACGTTCAAATAAAAAGCATGTATGGCTTTTTGGGCATTTATGAGTTGCCCGAAATGTTCAGCCTGCTGTTAACCTATCTGACCATCATCGTTATCATCAACTCGTTTAACCTCATCGATGGCATTGATGGCCTCGCTGGTACATTAGGGTTGATGGCTTCTACCGTTTTTGGTTTTTATTTCTTACAGGTTAACATGCTGCCCTATTCGATACTAGCCTTTTCACTGGCCGGCAGCCTGATGGCTTTCCTGATCTTTAACTTTCAACCGGCAAAAATATTCATGGGCGATACGGGCTCGCTGCTCATTGGCCTGGTAAATTCCATACTGGTTGTAAAGTTCATTAGTGTAGGTAACCAGGCCGATATAGCCGTACCTGTTATTGCATCACCAGCCATTAGCGTGGCCATATTGGTAATACCTTTAATGGATACACTGCGGGTGTTTGCAATAAGAACTTTCCATCGCCGCTCACCTTTTAGTCCCGATAGAAATCACATTCATCACCTGCTGCTCGACAGAGGTTATTCACACCGCACCATTACCATTACGCTGGTGTCGATCAATATACTGTTTATTATAGCTGCGTATGCAGGCCGTAACCTGGGTTGCACCTGGATCATACTGGCCATATTGACGGTATTCTTCTCGGGCATTGCAGCCCTGTACTATAACCGGCCGCGTACACGCCTGTATGTTGCCAAAGCTATGGAAGCCAACGATGGCGAATTGAAAAATTCCAAGATCGTACCGCTTACCACCGATACCATTCTGGAACATAAGAACTAGAAGGTTTAAAGTTTAAGGTTTAAGGTCGTAGCATTTTGAAGTTCAGGAATAATGGCGAGCTTTAAAATGCGTTAACCACCTTGTACCTTACACCTTATACCTTATACTTTCAACCTTATACCGTAGATTTGCAGGCATTTAATATTTCTTCCTATGTCAGATGAATTAAATATTATTACGGAATCAGCCCAGGAGAACATGGAAAAAGCCATTAATCACCTGGAGGCAGAATTAGTAAAAGTACGTGCCGGTAAAGCCAATCCAAGCCTGGTTGACGGTATTGTAGTTGATTATTATGGAACGCCTACACTTATTAGCCAGGTAGGGAATGTTTCGGTAGCAGATGCGCGCACCTTAACCATTCAGCCCTGGGAAAGAAATATGCTTCAACCCATTGAAAGGGCCATTATTGCCGCCAACATTGGAATTAATCCACAGAATGACGGAAATATGATCCGGTTATTTATGCCGCCATTAACTGAGGAAAGGCGTAAAGAACTGGTGAAAAGGGCACAGGCGGAAGGCGAACATTCAAAAGTTGCCATCCGCAACATTCGCCGCGATGCCATGGAAGGAGTGAAAAAATTACAAAAGAATGGCTTAAGCGAGGATGTATGCAAAGACGCTGAAAAAGAAATCCAGGAATCAACTGATCGCTTCATTGCGCTGGTTGATAAACACCTGGCGGCGAAAGAAAAAGATATTATGACCGTATAAAATGTTGAATATTGAATGTAGAATTTTGAATGTCGAAGTCACTTCAAAATTCTACATTTTATTTTTGTTCATTGCTTTCCACCTCGTAGTTACATACACACCTGCCAGAATAATTACCAGCCCCACTATTTGCCATCCGTTAATGGTTTCTCCCGCCAGCACACCCCACGATAAGGCAATAAACGGAATACCATAGGTAACCATGGATGCAAACAACCCACCGGAACGTTTTATCAGAATATAAAAAAGAATAGTGGCCACAGCCGTTCCCATAATGCCTAAAACAGCAGAAGCACTGCTGGAGAAAAGAACGCCGTTTTGAGTAAGCGGCAGCGAAAAATAACCGGTAAACCAAAGAATAATTAAACAGGGCAACAGCAATAATGCAAAGCTTACAGCTACCACCGCCAGGGAACTGATCTCCTTTAAATGACGGCCCACCAGGTTAATATTGAACCCATATAATACAGTTGCCACCAACGCAAAACCTGCAAAGGACATGTATTGCACATTTACACTTCCTTTGGCAAACAACAATACCAGCATGCCGCTGATGGCTATGAGCACCCCTATTAATTTGTGTAATTGAAATACCTGGCCAAAGAATAACAATCCGGTAAAGATGGTAAACACCGGCGTGAGTGAATTTAAGAACCCGGCCAGGCTGCTATCGATCTTTGTTTCGGCAATACAGAATAAATAAGCCGGAATAAAACTGCCTAATATTCCCGATAAAAAAACATATCCCAGTTTGTTGGCCGGAATGTTTTTCCATTGGCGGATAGCTACCGGTAATAACACCACTCCCGCGCTGAGTATGCGAAGGGTAGCCACCTGGTAAGGACTTAAAAATTTCATTCCTTCCTTCATAAGGATAAAAGAACTGCCCCAAATAATACACAGTACAGTAAAAACAATTCCACCGATAAGGCTTCCTCTTGTGGCTGACATGTAAAAATTTGTTCAAAAATCAGGTATTAACTTTGAAATGTAATAATTTGAAATAAACATATTCTTATGGCTAATATAAAATTGAAGGACATCAGTACCCGGGCGCCCAAAGACTGGAACAAAGAAGAAACAAAAGAAAAAACTGCC
>CBIMFG010000985.1:0-2835 GCA_966243125.1 uncultured Niastella sp. | reverse complement strand
AACCCCGGAGCTGCCAACACCGCTGGTTTAGGCGCAGGCATTGTGCTCACCAATATGATGCAACAGGCGCAACAACCTCAGCAACCGCAACAACAAGGCGCCGGTACTGCTGCTACTGGTAACGATCAGCAAAAAATGCTCGATCTGTTGAAACAGTTAGGCGACCTCAAAACCGCGGGCGTTCTTACCGAAGAAGAATTCAATAAAAAGAAAGCAGAGATCTTAGGCAAGCTCTAAAGCCGGGTGAACAAATCTTATGGAAAAAGTACAAACAGATTCCCTATTGCTATTCCCATGCCCGGGATGCAATGCACAACTAAACTTCAACCCTGAACATCAAAAGCTGGAATGCAAGTATTGCGGCACCCAGGTGGCCATTGATCAATCGAGCAGCCAGATCAGGGAAAAAAGCCTGAAGCAACAGCTATCGGTTACCGGCGATCCTGATGCAGCCATCGAGCAACTGGTTCATAAATGCGAACGCTGTGGCTCCGAATCGGTGTTCATTTCAGAAACGCCTACGTTTACCTGCAGTTTTTGCAACTTCGAGGTGGTGAACCCGGTAGCTTACAAAACCCGGTTGATTCAACCATCGGGTATCATTCCTTTTAAGGTCGACAAACAACAATCTGTCAATATTTTTAAAAACTGGTTGGGCAAAGGCTGGTGGGCGCCCGGTGATCTAAAGGAATTTGCACGCCAGGATGCTCTGCATGGCATTTACCTTCCCTTTTGGACTTACGATGCCGAAACCTTTAGCGAATGGACCGGTGAAGGTGGCCGGCACTATTATGTAACGGTGGAAGATACAGATGCCAATGGCAACAAAACCACCCGGCATGAACAAAGAACAGAATGGATCTATCGCTCCGGTTCTTACAATACTACGTTTGATGATATCCTTATTGGCGGGGCCGATGAGTTAACGCAAAAAGAATACGAAAGCATTTTTCCATTTCAACTGGAAGAACTGGTAAACTTCGATGCACGTTATTTATCTGGCTTTACTGCTGATGTATATGATATTTCCGTAAGCGATGGGTATGCCAAAGCAGAAAAAATTATGCAGGAGGAAATTTATGATGCCTGTGTTGATCAATGCCGCATAGACACCTATAGAAATGTGCAGGTGAGCACCAACTACGAAAATCAAACCTATAAACACATTCTGTTACCGCTTTGGGTTTGCTCCTATAAGTACAAGAGTAAGCAATATCATTTTCTTGTAAACGGGCAAACGGGAAAGATCTATGGTTCAAAACCAGTATCTACAGCTAAGGTTGTGCTAACTATCCTGGTAGTATTGGTCATTATCATTGCTATCTACTTTATGACGCAACAGTAATAAGTTAAAATGCGGAAGCAGAATTTGCTTTCTACTTCCGCATTCATGGCTATATTATTTGTACTAGTTTGCCGTGGCCGTTGCCGGACTGATCATACCAGTTACTTCACTGATGGAGTTGGCAGGAAAGCCGCCTCTCTTAGCATGTTCTTTAATGATCTCTACATTTTCAGCTCTGTATACACAATACAATTTATTGCCCGTTACATAGCTATGGATCCATTCAATATTTGGACCCAGTTCTGCCAGCACTTTACAGGATGTTTGTGAAGCGCCTTTTAATTGTTCCGGAGTAAACTGACCTATACCGGGAATTTCCCGTTCAATGACATACGTTTTCATGTTCGATTGTGTTTTAGTTGTTGATTTGTTGGAAAGTGAAGCAGTTTGCGCGATACCAGTAACTACAATTACAAACAGCATGGCAAACAGTAATGAGAACTTTTTCATGGTTGATTGATTTATGATTTTTTTGATGAATCAAAGCTACAATCAACAACCACCTATGTTGTATAACAAATCGTTCAATGAATATCAATCTTGAATCAAATTAAAAGCGAAGGAATGCCGGCTGTAACAAATCATTCAAAACATACAACAAATCAATCAGTGCAGCAGGTCAAGATAATCCATGGGCAGTAAGCCGTAGTGATTTTTAAAACATTTGGTAAAGTAGGAAGGACTGGTAAACCCGGCATCAAAAGTTACCTGTGAAATACTGTATCGTTGTTTGGTTAGCAATTCTTTTGCCTTGGCCAGTCTGAATTCTTTTAAAAAGATATTGGGCGACATACCTGTGAGCTCAACAGTTTTTCTATACAGTTGCGATTGACTCATAGCCATTACCTGCCAAAATTCACTGATGGTAAAATCGGGATTCTGCCAGTTCTCTTCCAGCTTACTGAATAATAATTCCAGCAAAATTTCATCGGGCGGTGGCAGGCACAGCATGTTAGTAGCAGGCTTTTGAAAGTGATCTTTGGCGGTCAGGTCTTTAACGGCAGAGGATATGGCAATGCGGGTTTCACCGGAGATAAAACATAAGTGCCGCGCAAATTGTATGGTATCACCAAACAGGTTGTCGTGTTTTGAAACAGGCTCTCCGGCATTGATGCCGATCTTTAGGGCCGCCACCTCTATATCTGTTTGGCTGGCTGCCGCTATAATTGATAAAGCGCAGGATACTGCTTTGGAAGCCACTGTAAAGGAAGCAAGAAAACCGGTACCCGGATGCTCTACCTCGCGCCCATCAAATTCAGTCAGGTTTTGTCTTATTACATGCGTACACCTGTTCAATAGTTCAGTGGCTTTTTCAGTGCCCAGTTCATAGCGTAAGAGCGCCGGGTCTTTAGTAGTAATGAATAGAATAATGCGGTAAGAAGGATCGCTGAATACTTTTAATCCATCATCAGTTGTGGGCGCATTTGCGGGGTCATACAACCTGCCCAGGAAGGATTCAACCACTTCCGGATTCACCTCAATGATCTTAT
>CBIMFG010000984.1:0-2836 GCA_966243125.1 uncultured Niastella sp. | reverse complement strand
AGCAGAACAGTAATAAGTGTTGAACATCTATCTAAGGAATATAGACTGGGCCAGATTGGTACCGGTTCAATAGCGCATGACATCAATCGTTGGTGGTATCGTATTCAGGGTAAAGAAGATCCTTATTTGAAAATAGGGGAAGAAAATGATCGTACAAAAAAAGGTAACAGCGAATATGTATGGGCGTTGAACGATTTAAATTTTCAGGTAAAGGAAGGGGAATTATTAGGTATTATAGGTAAAAATGGAGCCGGTAAAAGCACGCTATTAAAGATATTAAGTAAAACAACAAGCCCCACTAAGGGATGTGTTAAGATAAGAGGACGCGTAGCCAGTTTACTTGAAGTTGGTACCGGATTTCATCCTGAATTGTCAGGCAGGGAAAATATTTTTCTGAATGGCGCTATACTGGGAATGACGAAGGGGGAAATTAAAAGAAAGTTTGACGAGATCGTTGATTTTGCGGGTGTGGAACGTTACATTGATACTCCTGTAAAGCGATATAGTAGTGGTATGTATGTACGGCTTGCCTTTGCAGTAGCCGCCCATCTGGAACCTGAAATATTAATTGTGGATGAGGTGCTTGCTGTAGGCGATGCAGAGTTTCAGAAAAAATGCCTTGGTAAAATGCAGGATGTAAGTTCAAAGGAAGGCAGAACCGTTCTTTTTGTAAGCCATAATCTTACGGCGGTTAATACCCTTTGTGAAACAGCCCTCTACATGAAAAACGGCTCCATAGCTCAATATGGGGCAGCTCTTGATGTAATAGAATCATATACAAAAACTGAAAGTGATCTCACCACACTCAGAAAATGGTTGCCGGGTGAAAGGCCAGGCGATGAAGTGGCAGAAATTATAGAAGCAAGGGTGGTAGACAGAAAAATGGATATGATTACTGTGGCCCATACTGACCAGGAAATAGGAATAGAATTTAAATACCTTGTAAAAAAGCAAGGGTCGCAACCAAGTCCAAATATCCATGTATACAATATACAGGGAGATATTGTTTTTGTAAGTGCCGAAAAATCGAATCCTGTATTGGGAGCACCAGGAATGTACACAACTGTTATGTGGATACCTGGCCATTTGTTAAACGATGGTCGTTACCTGGTTGGCCTTGCTGCATCTACATTTATCCCCGAGAAGGTACATTTTTATGCAAAAGAGGCACTTGTATTTGATGTGGTTGAAGATATGGAAAAAAGAGAATTGGAATATCGTGGGAAAATGCCGGGTGTTATTCGTCCAAAACTGAACTGGGAAACTATAAAACTGGATTAGTATGAAAGTGGTAATTTTTGCGGGTGGCCTTGGCACCCGTTTAGCTGAGGAAACGGATATCCGACCCAAACCTATGGTGGAAGTTGGTGGTAAGCCTATTTTATGGCATATCATGAAGATCTATAGCCATTATGGATTCAATGAATTCATTATTTGCCTCGGCTATAAAGGTTTTTTTATTAAAGAATATTTTATGGATTATTACATGCACAACTCTGATATGACAATAGAGTTGAACAGTAATAAAGTAGATATTCATTATACTCAAACTGAGTCGTTTAAAGTAACCCTCGTTGATACCGGCCTTGAAACAAAAACCGCAGGCCGTTTAAAGCGGATACAAAAATATGTAGGCAACGAAAAGTTTATGCTTACTTATGGCGATGGTGTTTGCGACGTAAATATCCATGACCTGGTAAAATTTCATGAGGCGCATGGTAAAGTAGCTACTGTTACTGCTGTTCAGCCCGAAGCTCGTTTTGGAGGAATGGATCTGGGAGAGGATGGAAATGTAAACATCTTTAAAGAGAAACCTTCAGGCGATGGGAAATGGATCAATGGCGGCTTTTTTGTATTATCACCTGAGGTATTTACATATCTCGATGAACATTCCGATACAACCATGTGGGAAGATGGCCCCCTCGAAAAACTTAGCAAGAATAGCGAACTGATGGCCTACCGGCATAAAGGTTTTTGGAAGTGCATGGATGCGCTGCGTGATAAAATTGAATTAGAACAGATCTGGAATACCGGAAAAGCAAATTGGAAAGTTTGGTAAACAAATAAGAATGGTATTAAGTAACAGTTATAAAGGGAAAAAAGTTTTCTTAACCGGGCACACCGGCTTTAAAGGAAGCTGGTTGCTTACGTGGCTGCACCTGCTTGGGGCACAAATAAAAGGCTATTCATTAGCGCCACTTCCCAGTCAGCAACTATATTCAGCGATTGAAGGAGATGAGCTTTGTGATTCAGTGATCGCCAATATACTTGATGCTGAAAAACTTGAAAAAGAGATCATAGATTTTGAGCCTGATATTATCTTCCACCTGGCTGCACAACCGCTGGTTCGTTATTCATATGAAGAACCACTGGAAACATTTAATGTAAATGCCATTGGTACGGCCAATGTACTGAACGCGGTACGAAAACTGGGAAAACCGTGTCAGGTAGTAGCTATAACAACTGATAAAGTTTATTACAATACAGAATCAGATTATGCCTATAAGGAAACCGATCGCCTTGGCGGATATGACCCTTATAGTGCCAGTAAGGCCGCCGCTGAAATTATCATAGATAGTTATCGAAATTCTTTTTTCAATTCCAAAGATGTGGCACAGCATAGTAAATCAATAGCTGTTGCACGTGCGGGTAATGTAATTGGCGGCGGCGATTGGGCTAAAGACCGGATTATTCCAGACATTATACGGGCCCTGCAAAATCAGCAACCTGTTCAGGTTCGTAATCCAAAAGCAATAAGACCCTGGCAGCATGTAATAGAACCTCTGTTTGGTTATTTACTGTTGGCATCAAAAATGGCTAATGATCCGGTTCTATA
>CBIMFG010000983.1:0-2837 GCA_966243125.1 uncultured Niastella sp. | reverse complement strand
ATATAGGTGAACTGTAGCGGTCAATAGTGTACATTGATTATTTATTGCCTGAAACGAACAGAAATAATATAATTATAATTATCATAACTAAATGAGCAGACTGATTGCAGCCATCAATATGACCCTGGATGGTTTTTGCGACCATACAGCCGGGATTGCGGATGAAGAGATACATGAGCACTATAATGAGCTCTTACGCGGTGCGGACACCCTAATTTATGGAAGGATAACCTATCAACTGATGGAAACTTACTGGCCATCAGTTGTTAAAAAACCTACCGGAAATAAACCGCTTGATGATTTTGCCATATTAATAGACAATATTTCCAAGATTGTCTATTCCCGAACACTGAAAAATGTTGAATGGAAAAATACACAACTGAAAAATGAACTGATCAGGGAAGAAGTTCAAGCTTTGAAGCAATCCCACGAAAGCGGGCATAAAAACATTGTAGTAGGCAGTCCTTCTTTAATATTAGCTTTTATGCAACTTGACTTAATTGATGAATACCAGCTTTGCATTCATCCGGTTATTTTAGGAAATGGCTTGCCCTTATTCAAAAACGTCCGGGACAGGATCCGACTTAAACTCCTGAAAACAAAAACCTTTGGATGCGGTGCGGTTTTGCTGTACTATGAGCCGGTAAAATAAAAAGGAAGTGGTGCAACGATAGATCTTTGTGGGCAGAAGACCTGCCACGCCAAAGCAGGATGCTTTTACATCGGCTTAAACCAGCCCTATTCTATAATTGCGGCTCGCAAAAAATACATTTTTTGAGGTGCCAACCAGGCTTAACTTGAATTTATCTGCCTGCAGCAATCCGGCGAACATTGCTCTAAAACTGTATACCACCCTTATGAGGTTAGCAATTTTGATTCTAATAAGCCTTTTCTTTTCATGTTCAAGGTCTGCTTGTTACATCCCCGAAGACTTCTAACCATACATAAGTCAGGTTGCCTGCCTCGTAATACCGCATTGCACAACGGGGGTTGTTTCGACATGGTCTATGAACAGTATTTATTGCTACCTATCCTTCCAGCTCAGAATGCAAAACCTGGTCATAGTCGCTCTTATTTTGAAGACAGCCTGTTTTTGTTTGGGTATAATTATCGCTACCCGGATCTGATGGACCAAGCCGCACCGGGAAAACAACAACAGGCATAATAAACATAATGCCTGTTGTTAATGTTATGATCCTGTTTAACTAAGTTGCACCTCTTCCTTTTGAATTTTGGGCAACCCGACAGATTGCGCTACATCAACTTCATATCAGAAGTTTTTTGCCAGCTTGCCCGCCTGCTCATCAAGGTATTGTTGCACTTCCTGTACATTATCGGCTTCCCAAAGACAGGTACCCGTTTTGCCGTCTTTGGCAGGATAAACGCCGTGTACTTTTAAACTGCCGGGGAGGTTTTCTGTTACTTCTTTTGCCTTGGCCCAGAAAGCTTCAGGGTCGCTGATGTTGTGGTGCGCAATGACTAACATGGTCTTGAGATTTAAAGATTAAATAATAAAATGCCCTGACTGAGGTTGGAATAATTAAGTCGTCAAAAAAGGTAAGATTGACAAGAGGAAATCAACGATTCAGAAAGCTACACCAAACCGGAGAACTGACCAAATCTGTCCTTGCTCAGTTGCCAACGGTATCGGCTGCACATAAAACCTGCCGTATCCAGCCCAGCTATATAGACCTCCAATGCAGAGCATCTTTGGCATGAGCACTCGTTTGCCTCAATAAGGGCCAACAACCCAGGAGATCCGGAACAATTCATTTACCGGAACCGGTTTCCGCTCTATGCAGGAAACTTTATTAAATTTGAAAAGGCCAAAAGCTGTTATTCTTACCTGTAAAATTCCAGATGCTATCCGTGGCAGTATGAAGATGATTTCATCAATGTAAATCACGTTCAGATGGAAAATACGCTTTCTTCCACGGCAGGCATCTTTAACCTTATTTTATTATCGCTGAATTTCCATTATGCCAACAGCCAGCTCACTTTAAACTCCTACAAAGATTCCACAGGCAAATATGGATACAAGGACAAATACTGGAAAGCTGTTATTATCCCGGCAAAATATGAAAATGCCGATTATTTCCGGGAAGGCCTTGCCCCGGTTAAATTAAATGGGAAATGGGGATTTATTGATAAATCGGGAAGCGAAGTAATTCCATTGAAATATCAGGACGCTGTAGATTTTAACGAAGGCGCTACTGCTGTAAAAGCTGCGGGCAAATGGGGGTTTATTGATAAGACCGGAAAAGAAATTACATCAATAAAATACGAAACGGTAACCAACCGCTTTCAGGAAGGCATGGCTGGTGTATCTCTGGATAGCAAATGGGGATTTATTGCTAAAACAGGAAAAGAAATTACACCGGTAAAATACCAGGTAGTTATTAATTATCACGAGGGATTTGCCTGTGTAAAGGCAGCCGACAAGTGGGGTTTTGTTGATAAAACCGGAAAAGAAATAACACCACTACAATACCAGAACGTAGGATATTTTACAGACGGACTGGCACTGGTTGAACTGAATAGCCGCTGGGGCCTGATTGATAAAACCGGGAAAGAAATCGTACCGGTAATCTATCAGAATATCCATTATCCCTCTGAAGGGTTGATTGCCGTTAAATCAAATGAAAAATGGGGCCTGATTGACAGGGCAGGAAAGGAAATAGTGCCGGCTAAATACCAGTGGGTTGGTTCATTTATTGATGGCGAATGGCTTTTTTTTTTTTTCGTCCCCTTGGTTTTGTTTACGTTGGTTGCGGCGGGATTGAAATCAACGAAATCAACATGGAAAACGGGATGTCTTTCTTTGGTTGTTTAATGAA
>CBIMFG010000982.1:0-2838 GCA_966243125.1 uncultured Niastella sp. | reverse complement strand
TAAGAACCTCGAGAATGTACAGGGCGATGAGCGCGACATCATCATCATGAGCGTATGTTATGGTTTTGATTCCCGCAAAAAAATGATCATGAACTTTGGGCCTATCAATAAGAAGGGCGGCGAAAAGCGATTGAATGTGATCTTCAGCCGGGCCAAAAAGCATATGGCGGTGGTGAGCAGCATTCGTCACAACCACATTACCAATGAATACAATGAAGGCGCCAATTACTTTAAACGCTTTTTGCAATATTCAGAATTAGTGAGCTGTGGTGATATGCGTTCGGCCCGTACCATTCTGGATAGCCTGGTGCTGCATAAAAAAGACAGATCGAAGATAAAAGCGGATAATATTATTCTGAACCAGATCAGGGAACAGCTGGAGAAGAAGGGCTATGAAGTAGCTGAACAGGTAGGGCAGTCTGATTTCAAATGTTCGCTGGCAGTAAAAGCCAAACCTACTGATACTACTTATAGCCTGAGTATTTTGCTGGATGACGACCGGCATTATAAAAATGAGAACCTGCTGGAACAATACTATCAGCGGCCGGCCATTCTGCAAACATTCAACTGGCGAACTATAAATGTGTTTGCGAAGGATTGGTTAAGCCAGCCCGATAAAGTACTGGAGTTAATCGTTAAACGATTGCACCAGGAAGCAGGGCAGGAGGAGGAAAAAGTTGAGAACGCGCATGAAGTGCTGGGCGGGGACGCAATTAATACGCCTGCAGAAGAAGAAACGCCCATTACGGCTATTCCTACTGAACCTGCAGCGCCGGCAACCCCGTATGATCATTTAACCTTTCACCGGCTTATTAATTCAGAAGGCGAGAACAGCCGTTTCTGGGAAGCCGCGCTGGATGGTTGTAAACTGATCGTGCGCTATGGAAGAGTGGGTACAAAAGGGCAGGTGCACGTAAAAACCTTTGCCAAGGAAACTACCGCGCAACTGGAAAAAGATAAGCTGATAAAAGAGAAAGCCAATAAGGGATATAAAGCCACCTGGCTTTGATGTATTCCTTTTTAATTTCTCATTCCTAATTTCTTATTTTTCATTTTAAAGGAATAGCTACGTCTATCCTGCAACCTTTACCCGGTGCAGCGGTAATCGTAGCTTTTCCATTATAGGTCTCTACCCGGTTTAAAATATTGGTAATGCCAACCCCATTGCGGCATTGGCTGGTGTTAAAACCAATGCCATCGTCTTCAATACAAAGGAACACGCGGGCGTTTGTGTTGTATATTTTTATTTTTGCCTGTTGAGCCCGTGAGTGCCGGATAATATTGGTTAACTGTTCCTGTATAATGCGGTAAATGGTTTCTTTGATATTGTCGGGTATTTGTGATTCATTTAAACCATGCAGATCGAGGTAAACAGGTTGTTGCTGCAGTATATTGTCAATTGTTTTTTGGATTTCTGCCAGCAGGGTTGTTTCGGCAAACCGGGGTAATACCAGGCGGTGCGATAAATTGCGGATCTCCCGGATCACTTCTTCAATATTGTTTTTGCACCTTTCAATAGTGCATTTTTCTTCATCATAGTTTTCAAGGCTGTATTCCAGTTGCAGTTTTACCGCGGCCAGTATCTGGTTAATGTTGTCATGCAATTCCCGGCCCAGTTCATTTCGCTCATTCTCCTGGGTTTTTATCATTAACTGGTTAATGGCTTTTTGTTGCTCCAGTTTGTTTTTACGGGCAGCCTGGTTGGTAAGTTCTTCGGCTGTAATATCTTTCAGCGTGGCAATAAGACCCACTGGTTTTTTATTTTCATCGCGGGCAAATGTTACGGTTGATAAAAGATAAAATTTCCTGTTATCCTTTCTGGTAAAAACTACCTTGCCCTGCCAGTTACCTGTTTGTTGCAGTATTTGTAATGCCTGCTCGGGCGAGTCGTTGAGGTATTCATATTTGATAACCTCGCGAAAAAGGCAGCCGGTAACATCTTTTGAGCGGATGCCATAAACCTGCTCAGCCATTTTGTTGATGTAAACGATACGCAGGTCCATGTCGGTAAAGATCACTGCATCGCTGATGTGATCGAGCAACGCGTTTCTTTGAATGTGTATGGTACGGCTATTGGTTTGGGGTTTAACCTGGCGAAATTGAACTGTTGTGTCTGGCTGCTCGGCACAGTAAAAGTTCACGTGTAAGCGATTAGTTTGGCGCATAGGGATTTTGAGATTTTAAGTGAGTATACTTTTAGGACGAGGTAAGCGTGTACATGTATGTGAATTTAACGCACGAAAGCCAGTTATTAATATGATCTTAATGCCATATTGCGTTTCTTTTTACAGAAGTTGTTTTAGATCAACTAACCCATAAGAACGTCTGTTATTTTTGTAATAATGCAGGTAAGGATAAACGTAGCGTTAGCAATAAGGTATTTTGCAGAATTTGTAAGGGTTTGCTTGTACGTAATTGTCGTTTTGAGCTGTTGTTGTGTTTGCAAAAACGGTCGTGCATAAAAGAGGTTGACCAGTTAACCAGTTGACCAGTTAACCAGTTGACCAGGAAAATACCTGGCTACCGCGATGAGGTGTATTTGCTTGCAGCTTGTGGCTTGTGGCTTGCAGCTTGTGGCTTGCAGCTTGTAGCTGTATCGGCCAAACTTACCACCGTTTCGTATTTCCGCTAAGCAAAAACCCTTATTGGAGTAGCATTGAGTATTAATTACCGGTTAACGCCCCATTTTAGGCATACTTTTTACGCAGTTCCAACGTACCTGTTAAAATCTATATTCATATGAATTTGCCAATATTGTTGTTGATCGTCACCAGGTTTTTGTTTCCGGGCTGGGAAACCAATTATGAGCACGCGAAGGAAACGGCCAAACAGGAGAAC
>CBIMFG010000981.1:0-2838 GCA_966243125.1 uncultured Niastella sp. | reverse complement strand
GATACAGGTTCGATTCCTGTCGGGACTACTAGCACTTTGAACCCGCTGAATTCAGCGGGTTTTCTTTTTAATAGCTTCTTTCTAATTCATGGACTTGCAAAATCAATATCAAAGAATTAATTCCCCGTTTTGGAAAGTATTTGATCCTTATAATTAGAAATCGCGGTTGGTCTGGAAATCCTGAAAGAAGGTATTTAAATAAATCTAAATAAATCCTTAATTTAAAAGCATTATTTTCCTTTTAAATCCCTGGGTGAAATGCCAACACTACAAATGTAGCGGCCTGTTTTGTCATAATAACTGGCGGAGAGAGACACGTCATTGTTTTTGAATGCCGCTAACTTTAGATCTGTTTTCATTCTATTGATCATTTCTTCCTGCCACGTTAAAAATAACGAAACCGTATCAACTTCTTCTTTATTTACAATATTAACTTGGTAATTAAAATGTAGTCTGTTGCCAGGAA
Organism: uncultured Niastella sp.; assembly: GCA_966243125.1. Lineage (GTDB taxonomy): Bacteria > Bacteroidota > Bacteroidia > Chitinophagales > Chitinophagaceae > Niastella. The sequence continues at coordinate 2,372 of CBIMFG010000981.1, read as the reverse complement.
CAGCAGAAAAACTAGTTAAAAGTTGCTGATACCCAAAATTGAGACAAAAGCGACGGGTTGAAGGCGTTTACAAAGCTCCGGTACAAAGTAACCGACATGCAGCTGAAGGAAATAAAGCCAGCGTTCGCTGGAGACTTTGAGCTTCGGTTATGGCTCATATTGCATACGTCGGGACGAAAGTGCTTCGATTTTTATATTCAAAGATTAAACTTTCAACTGACTTCTAAGGTCAGTAAATTAGAATTGTCTTTAAGTCCTTCATTTTAATGATCAATAGAACCTGAATATAATGAAGCAGGAACCAGGTGCCAGATGATTGATATCATACTACTGTGTTTGCCAGGGTTTGGTATCGCTTCCCTTTCTTCCACCCACTTAATTTGATAGCGGATCATATTAGCGTTCTGAATAAACTCTTTTTTTGATCTGATTTGATCAACCAGCAGGTAGGCTACAGACCGGGCCCTCCCTTTACATAATTTAACGTCCTGCTCCTGGCCGTCATGGGTGCTGGAACATGCGAGCACGGCCACGAACTTTTGGCGAGGGTGATCGGCAAAGAATCTGACGATGCGCTGTGCAACCGGTTCAATTACTTTTTTAGCATCCTCTGTTTTTTCAGGAGAAATATTAAAACTATCTGCCGAAAAAGGTAGCGGTTTTGAACTGCGAATATGTTGAAATATCATACAGGTCTTGCAAGGATTTAAGGTTGGGCAGCGTATTTGTGTTGAGTTCAAAGGTGCTGAAGGCAAGTTTAAGGATCTCTTCTTTAGTACCTGTTTTTTGAAGTTGAACGCAAGCCGGAATCAATGAGTCAATCTGCTTTATGATTTACGTCAAGCTGTCGATGATCTCATTACCAACATGAAAATCAACTTCATTGCACTTCACTTTTTCTGTGGTCATTATAATGGTGCTGCCGGCTTCGTTTTTAACCATTTTCAGTTCTTCCTGGATAGTTTGATATAATGGTTCTACTCGTTTGGGTGGGGTGCAGGAGGGCGCTTTTGACATATTATGGCTAATAATCCCATGAAAATTAAGGTACGGCTCATAGGATCAAAGATAATATGTTAATATTATTCCTCAAAGATCAGCGCTCAGTGATTCAAGTTACAATGCCTGCCGGCCGCTTCAGATCAACCCCTGGTTATTTTCTAATTTTCAGTTACCACTTTAATATCCCGGAAAAATGCATCCGTACCCCCATCCACCCATAGGCCGATAGCACCACTGTTGGCCGCCCCCAGTTTCAGGTCGTTCACGATTAAAACCGGCTGCGGGTTATCGTTCAGGTAAAGTTTGGCCTGCGCATTCTTTACCACGATCTTCATTTTGATCCATTCATTTAACCCCATGTCGGCATAGGATTCATATTTTCCCTCTGCTTCTTTCCGCAGCTTGTCGAATGGATAATCAGGGTAGGAAAAATATTGCGTGGAATGATTCCTGCGGAGCTGATCTTCCGCTCTTCCATTGGTGGGCCTAATGTAAATGGATTCAAATTTTCTGTTGTCTTTATTGATCCTAAATGCTAAACCAATAAAGCCCCTGGCATACTCTCCCGCGTTAGGAAGTAGCCGGCTCAGCAGTTTTACTTCAATGGTCCCGTTGCTGAAATGATCGGTGTTGTTCAGGCGCACAAATGTGGGCATATCGGCTCCTTTGGTAGCGGTGTCCCTTGACACCCTCAACGCTTTCTTGCCATTAAGGTTTGCAATCGACATATTTACCAGAGAAGGATGCAGGTCGTAGTTTTCGAAACGCGTATTCTGGGCATAAAGGAAGCCCGAAGAAAACAATAACAGTATACCCATGATCGCGCGGCGAAACAAGGAAGAAATGGGTGAAAACATAATGATCGTTTGAATAGTATTATAATGTATAGGATTAGTATTTGAGGACAAAACCGGTGCCATTATGTGTGCCTGATTTACAAATTAAAGAACTTTAGGCAGTTTCGGAATGATAAACGTGTTTTGAAGCTAAACGTTTAAAAAATAATAACTTGCAAATGTTATTTCTCGCTAAAAAGTGGCTTATAATAGCGGAAATATACTGTTATAATCAACCTTATGAATAGATTTTTCCTGTTACTTTTTAGTCAAATTAGTGCGTTATCAATCTATGCGCAGAATTATTCATATAATGAAGTATTCTCTTTGTCTTTTTCCGTAAAAGAAACTAAAGGACAATGGCTCTTCAAAGGAAGTGATCATAGTTTTTCAATTACTGTTTTTTCAAAAAAAATAGAAGAAACTGATTCGCCTAATTATGTTACGGCAGACAATGCAGTAATTCAGGTTACAGCTTTACCACTGCCCAAGAGCAACCTTGATCTTGCAAAATTGACAATTGCACAACAGAAA
>CBIMFG010000980.1:0-2845 GCA_966243125.1 uncultured Niastella sp. | reverse complement strand
TCACGTCTAAGGCCCTGGCCATCTCCACCATAACGGAGGAAACGCATTATTATCCTTTTGGGTTAACGATGGCGGGCATCAGTTCAAAGGCTGCCGGATCCATGAAGGTAAGGAGAAACAGGAGAAAGAGTTTAGTGATGGCAGTGGGTTAGAATGGTATGATTACCGCGCAATGAAAAAAACAGTAAAGGCAGTTTCGTTTGAAGGTAAAGGCAACGAAGCCTGCAATACGATTGCCAAAGAACACTTTTTCGTGATTACTATATTTTTGAACAATGATACAGATGTCAATGGACTTTATTTTTCATGTAGCGATAAGTACAAAAAGTTATATAAGATGTTGCTAGGTGATTGAATATATTAATTAATGAGCCTGTCTGTACCGCTCTAAATCAAAATTTACAGGATGCTCAGGCACACAGGGGAACCAATATGGATCACCATGATATTTATAAAGATATATTTCCGTCAAGGGAACTTGTTAATAAAAACTATGCAAGTTACAAAAAGCGCTATTATTGTCGCGGAAGTAGGCACGTAACTAAAGATATGTCACTTGATGTGGGAGGTGAATAAAGGGCAATTTGATTATTTTATGATGAAATTGACGCAGGTTATGCGGCAGTTACAATAAGTCCAATGATTTGGAGAATAAACGGAAAAAAACAATGAGAGTCGTTATTTCAATCATCTTGTTAATATTTGGTCTTTATGTATTATCATTTTGGGCCGCTGGAAGTCATGGACATTTAAGATTTCGTCCGCAAATGCTGGAAGACTGGATCCTTATTGTTTTATTATTAGTTTGTTGGGGAATACCGGTACTAATTTTTGTGAACTGGTATATTAAAAGAAGGGATATATAAGCTGTTAGACAATAATCATCATTGATTCTCCCCAATTAACAAAATAGCCTTCGTTCCTGCGCCCTTTGCCTTTATGAATGAGTCGACTAAATTTAATGAGTACGTGAAAAAAGGCATTCTTGCAAATAATAGCTATGGCATTACAGAGGTGCGGAATGTTAAAAGTATTGTGTCTATGTATTTTGATAAGAGGAGATATGCTGAGATCGAACGAATAATTAAAAGTGGAAATATTGAATCACTTAATGATTTGGAGGGTACTGGAAATCCAGTAACTGAATACTTGTATGTACTACAATTTGCGGATCAGAAGGATGTTTTATATGCTGTTACAGCATATGATAGTAGTGATTTGTGGCAAAATCCCCAGGTAATAGATATTTTTAAACTTGATTAATAATCTATAACTAAAAAGCCGCAGCGCGTCCGGGGCGGCTTTTTAGTTACTTATTGCCTGCGAAATTTTTTTGCAACCATCCATGTTAAGTTAAACAATTGGCCGACTTCTCTTAACCCATTTTGTTTAACCAATGCTGCATTTCGAGCTTACTTCGCAACGTATATGACTCTAAATGCCGCATTTTGACTCACCTTTGGGACATAACTCCGGATGTTTACACCCAAAGTCCTAATGTTTACGGCATATCTATCAACTTTTATCTCAAAACGTTAAAACAATTGGATTAAAAGTTGAGCGAACAGCCCCAAACTATTAAAGTTATCTCGCAAACACATAGCTACTTACACACCAAACATAGCTACTTACGTCGTAAAGTAAATTATGGTTACAATATCATTTGCACGGAATAAACCATAACTACTACGGAATAGTGTAAAGTGAATCATAAATGGCTCATAGTAATAATGGTGATCCTTTTTGCATGTTGCGGCAACCCGCAAACTGTGTAGCATTACCCGAAGATTACTAACCGTTACTAATATACCAGAAAGTAGTATTGTTGGTTTGATGAAATTATTGTAGGTTGCATAACCCAAAAAAACTGTCCATGTATCATTTAACCTTGTCTATTGTATTAACTTACATAGTTATCTTCTTATTCATTTCTTGCGCATACATAGCGCGCTGTTTTTTACTAGCATTTTATATTAAAGGAAGTATGATTCAATCGCGAAATCTCCCCGGATTTTGCAACAGCTGCGTTTAAAATACTGATCCCGGCCCTTCTTAATGAATGATTTAGCCTTCCATAGGGAGAACTAAATTTTTACACCCAATTAATTTTTACGTTCGAATGAAACATATCTCGATCGTACAGGAACCGATTTGGTTAACTCAAAGCATTTATACAGGCTCTACTCTTTATAACGTAGGTGGATATGCCTTTATTGAAGGCGAGTTGCAGGAATCAATATTGATGCAGGCAATTGAAGAGGTATTACAGCATATCGATGTTATAGAAACCGGATACCAGGCTTTTAATGATTCAACAGTGCCCCATCCTGTTGAGTTTGCTAAATATGATTTGGCTGTTATTGATCTGTCTGGTGTTTCCGATCCGGCACAAGCCTGCCTGAACTGGATGCAGCACGATATGAATGAATGCTTCGATGTAAGCCGGAATTTGTTAAAGGTCAGGCTTTTAAGATCTTCCCCAAACAGTTATTACTGGTATACAAAAGTCCATCATTTGATCTTTGATGGATATTCGATGTCGCTTTTCTTTAATAAGGTGTCGGAATTGTATTCGAAATATGTAAGTGATGACCAGGCGGCAATAGCAAATAACATTTTCCATTACGCAGATTTCATAGAGGATGGAAACGAATACAGGCTGTCAGCCGACTATAAAGCCGACCGGTTGTTTTGGTTAAACAGGTTGAGCGGTCTATCGCCGGCAAAGGCTTTTGAGTCTTGCATGTTGTCGGGCACCACTGACGCGTTGAGCTCAAAACGGCAAACGATCCCGATCTCTCGGGCCCTGTATAATCAGATAGAGGCTGTTTGCAAAAAACATAAT
>CBIMFG010000979.1:0-2847 GCA_966243125.1 uncultured Niastella sp. | reverse complement strand
AAGGAAATGCCGCGGCCAAAACTACCGTTGTAATTAATATTCCCGAAGTTGAAAAAGTTATCGCCCATACCGCCTACCCCTACGTAATCGGGTGTAAAGGGCTGTCCCATGAAATTATTCATGATGCTGTCGTACTGCATGCGGCTTACGGCAGCGTTCAGGCGGGTCCTGAAAACGCGGTAATGAACGATCTCACTATCCAGGGGGGGTAACTGCTTCCAGGTGAGGCGGGCATTTACAAAATCAATCTCGTACAGGCTGTCGGGAATGCCGGCAATGGATACGGTGCCGGGAACAAGGCTCATGCTATCGAGCAGCAGGGTATGCTGTTTTGCAGAAACCACTTTTTTACGCAGGTTCGACCCCGGGGTACCGGTACGCGGATTCTGGGCAACAGCCAGCAGCCAGCCAATAGAAAAACAAATACACAGTATCAGGTTCTTCCCGATCAACAACCTAGTTAGATTTTTATGGCCGCCCTTTCAAAAGAGGGTATTCATGGTTTCTAATGAAAAGCCGGTGGTTTGGTAACCATAGCGCTTAAAGTTAGCATTTATTGCATGAACCGGTATTTAATCGATTGGTTACTGATTTCAACCGATTATTTGAGACTTAAAATATAATTGGAGCGGGATTTTTGCAGGGTGAGACCGCTTACTTTTTCGCAATGCAAGCCATAGCGGGCAGCTATATCGCGAATGGTTTGTTCAGAAACCAACAACAGTTTATTTTGTTTGGATATTTTCCGGTAATCTGAAAAAAGCAGGTACGAGATAAAACCCACAAAAGCCCCTATCCTACCCTTTTTTATACAATGGACAAAAAGCGAAAATGCGTCTTTGAGCGAGGAAGTATTTTCATCCAGCACATCGGCAATAATGAGTTTGCCCTGCGGTTTTAAATAACTGCGAAGCATGCCGAGCACATTATCGAGGTCGGTAGCACTTTTAAAGTATTGGATGATGCTTAACAACAGGATATGATCAAACTGTTTGCCCTTCAATTCCTCACTTAGTATTTTCTTATTGTTGGCGGCGTCTGTGGTTATCACCATGAACCGGAAAGCAGGATGGTTTTTGCGGCATTCCTCAATAAAGAAATCATTGATATCTGCCCCGGTTAATTGAATGGGCTTGCCGGCCAGGGAATCGGCCACAAAACCGGGACCGCACCCATAATCGAAGAGCTCATCGGCTGGTTGCAGCGGATACTGCTTCTCAAACCTTGATACAAAATAACTGGTAGCCATTTTCATGACTGCATAAAACGACTGTCGTTGATCTTTCCAGAAATTTCCCCAGCCTGGTGTGCTCATATGTGTTCGTTAGTGTCTGATGCTGAAAGATAAGGGATTCACAGGGGGATATAAAAAATAAAAGCCTCCCGATGTATCGGGAGGCTTTCAACTATATTAATAAATTAAACCAATTGTAATTTATTAGCCTGCTTTCTTTCCAGGTATTCATCGAAGCTCATCAGTTTATCGATGGCGCCGTTGGGCGTTAACTCAATAATACGGTTGGCAACGGTTTGCATAAAGGTATGGTCATGCGAAGACAGCATTACAATACCGGTAAAGTTGGTCATGCTTTCGTTGAACGACTGAATTGATTCCAGATCAAGGTGGTTGGTAGGCTCATCGAGGATCACCACGTTGGGGTCCTGCAACATCATACGGCTTACCATACACCGTACTTTTTCCCCTCCACTCAGTACACTTGTTTTCTTCAGGATCTCGTCGCCGGTAAACAGCATTTTACCCAGGAAACCACGCAGGAACGGCTCATCCACATCAGTAACGTGTGGCGGTACATATTGACGCAGCCAATCCATCAGGTTCAAATTACCCTGTTCGGTAAAGTATTTGGTGTTGTCGTTAGGCAAATAAGCTTTTGTTACGGTTCCACCCCACTCAAATTTACCGCTGTCGGCCGCCATCTCGCCATTAATGATCTCAAAGAAGGCAGTAATGGCCATATGGTCGTCGGCAACAATGGCAACTTTATCGCCCTTGTTCAGGGTAAAGCTAATGTCTTTGAACAGTGGTTTACCCTCTATTGATTTTGACAGCTTTTCAATGTTCAGGATCTGGTTACCAACTTCGCGTTGTTGTTTGAAGATGATACCCGGGTATTTTCTGTTTGAAGGCGTAATGTCTTCAATAACCAGTTTTTCCAGGGCTTTTTTACGCGAGGTAGCCTGTTTTGATTTAGAAGCGTTGGCGCTAAAGCGGGCGATGAACTCCATGAGGTCTTTCCGCTTTTCTTCCATCTTCTTGTTCTTATCGCCTTGCTGACGGGCAGCCAGCTGGCTACTTTCGTACCAGAAGGTATAGTTACCAGTATAGATCTTGATCTTTTGACGGTCAACGTCGGCCACATGGGTACACACAGAGTCCAAAAAGTGACGGTCGTGCGATACCACAATTACGATGTTCTGATAATCGGCCAGGAAGTTCTCCAGCCAGGCAATGGTCATTACGTCGAGGTTGTTCGTAGGCTCATCGAGGATCAGGATGTCGGGGTTACCAAACAGTGCCTGTACCAACAAAACCCGCACCTTCATGGCGCCACTGATGTCTTTCATCAGCAGCTGGTGCACATCGTCTTTAACACCCAGCTCACTAAGCATGCTGGCGGCATCGCTTTCGGCGGTATAACCACCCATTTCGCCAAACTCGCCTTCCAGTTCACCGGCGCGAATACCGTCTGCTTCGGAGAAATCTTCCTTGGCATAAATGGCATCCCGCTCATGCATCACATCCCACAATTTCTTGTGCCCCATCATCACCGTATTCAACACGGTACATTCGTCGAATTCGAAATGGTTCTGTTTCAATACCGCCAT
>CBIMFG010000978.1:0-2848 GCA_966243125.1 uncultured Niastella sp. | reverse complement strand
GGTAACATAAGGCGGAACATTACCTGCTATATAGCCGGTTCCGGTATAACCAAATGCATCGGTATTTTGGTTGAACCCGGCGCCCAGGTCGGCCTGCCAGCCATGATGCATTGCTTTTACCAGTAAGGCATCGTGGCGGCGGCCCTGTTGCAACCAGTCCAGATCGCCCAATAACCGCACATCATCATATATTAAAGCCTGACGGCCTATTTTAAAAGAAAGATTATCGATACCCTTTGTTTTTATGGTGGAATCTGCCACATTCATCAACGTTACTTCTGCCCATGCTTCATGCACCATCAGCTTGTTGCCATCAGCGTTATTAATGGTTGAAGCATCCTGCCCCCACACCCGAACATCCTGAACAGAAAAGTTGAAGTTGATACGGTCCCATTTGTAGCCGAATATTAAGCGGGCCCGTTGAGAGGTTAAAAAAGCAGGGTCAGTACCTTTTGCATTGAGTGTTCCGTAGCCATCACGTACTTCGGTACGTGTACGCAACTGTCCCGATAAGGAAAACTGCGCAACGCTGTTGGTGGATGTTCCCAGGATGTACACACTTGCGGTTACTGCCATAAAAAATAGTTTGTTCCTCATACAGTGAATTTTGGTTACAAGATTGGAAGAAAGTACAGCAGTTAATTATTACCTACATCATAAGCAGACAACCGTTAGGAGCATCTTTTCAAAACATTTCGTTATTCTTCTATTCCTATATATACCAGGTCATTTTCAATTTTTACGGGATAGGTTTTTAAATCGCCGCAATCATCGCCACTTAAACATTTTCCAGTGGTCAATGAAAAAGTTTTTTTGTGAAACGGACATGCCACTTTGGGTTCGCTGTTTTGTGTGCCTATCATTCCACGGCTTAGGGCCATTTGCATGCGGTGCGGACACATATTCTGTGTGGCATACCACTCGCCGCGGCGACTGAAATTGAATAATGCAATTTGTTCGTCGTGATACTTTACACAAACACCACCGTTTTCAGGCACATCTGTAGTACGGCAGGCTAAAAACCAGGTAAGTACGTTGTCTTGGATCATAACATGTCATTGAGATTTACAAAAAGATTCCCTGTTCAGCTTTCGCTGATCATTTTTCTTATGGCGTAATTGGGGGAATTAAAAACCCGCTGCATTTTTTTTGATGCAGGCAAACAATCGTTAGAATACGCAGCCGGTACCGGCAATTAACCGGTAAGCCACATAACAAGTGTGTGTGAGTGTTTTAGTGTATCAGAAGAATTTATCAGAAGAATGGCGGCCCCGCGGCCCGGCCAAAAGATGATGCGTTGTTTTATTATGCTACTTCCACTCCTTCGCTTTTTTCTGTTCCCGCATGGGTTCAAACGTAATTGAAGGATCTTTTTCTTCGGGTGCGTTTACAAAATGTGAGAACCGTTTGCGGATCTCAGGATTTTCCACCGCTTCTTTCCATTCGCATTTGTAATTATCTACCAGCAATTGCATTTCAGCTTCCAACTGTTCGGCAATACCTAAGCTATCGTTCACTACTACGTTTTTCAGATAATCGATACCGCCTTCCATTTTGTTCAGCCAAGTAGCTGTACGGGTTAACGGATCGGCAGTTTTTATATAGAACATCAAAAAGCGATCGATGTATTTTATGCAAGTTTCTGAATCAAGGTCAGTGGCCAGTAACAAAGCATGTTGTGGTTTTGAACCGCCATTACCGCACACATACAGGTTCCAGCCTTTTTCTGTGGCTATTATACCGAAGTCTTTGCTTTGCGCTTCGGCACATTCGCGAATACAACCCGATACGGCCGATTTCAATTTATGAGGCGCGCGTAAACCGCGGTATCTTTCTTCAATCCTAATAGCGTAGCTAACACTGTCGTGCAAACCAAACCGGCACCAGGTGCTGCCCACGCAGCTTTTCACCGTGCGCAAGGCTTTTCCATACGCATGACCGCTTTCGAACCCTGCAGCAATCAGTTCGCTCCAGATGGCGGGCAAATCACTTACGTGTGCACCAAACAGATCTATACGCTGACCGCCGGTGATTTTTGTATACAGGTTGTATTTCTTAGCTACCTCTCCTATTACGATCAGTTTATCGGGCGTAATTTCTCCACCGGGAATACGAGGCACTACTGAATAGGTACCACCTTTTTGAATATTAGCCAAAAAGCGGTCGTTGCTGTCCTGTGCAGTATCATTACCTTTTGCCAGGATCATATCATTCCACAAGCTGGCTAAAATAGAAGCCACAGGTGGCTTACACAATTCGCAACCATCACCTGTACCCAGTTTATTCAACACTTCATCATACGTCATCAGCTTATGCACCTTTACCAGGTCGTACAATTCCTGACGACTGTAATTAAAGTGTTCGCAAATTACGTTGCGTACATATTTTCCCTGTGATTTAAGCGTATGCGTGATAAGGTCTTTAACCATGGGCACACAACCACCGCATCCAGTACCTGCTTTGGTACATTTCTTAATAGCATCCATGGTTTCGTTACCATCACACACTGCCTGGCAGATATCACCTTTTGAAACACTTTCGCAACTGCAGATCAATGCATCATCGGGCAGGCTGGTAATACCGGCTCCGCCTTCGCCACCTGATCCGCCACGCGCACCCAGGATCACATCTTCTGGATTGGGTGGCAGTACCACTCTATTTTTGCTGGTTTGCAGCAACATGTTGTAGGCATCTGCATCACCCACCAGAATACCGCCTAATAAATATTTTCCGTCGTTAGAAATATTAATGCGTTTGTAAACACCCTTCATGCTGTCTTCCAGCACAATGCTGCGGCCTTCGGTATGCGCCACAAACGGATCACCAAAGCTGGCTACATCCACACCAA
>CBIMFG010000977.1:0-2849 GCA_966243125.1 uncultured Niastella sp. | reverse complement strand
CGCTGGATTAACTGGTAGCTTTTGTGGCAATGATAAGGCCGCGCCTGTCGGAGTTTGAGAACGTACACAAGAAGTTTGCAGAAACCATACAATACGTACACCAGCATCCTGCTGTACTCAGCAACCTGCGTACCGCCATCATGGCGCAGTTGATCAACAGCAACCTGGTGCCTATGCTTACCGAAAGCGGCATCACCATTTCGCGAGGCGCTGGCCGTGAATTATATAACCGCTTAAAGCATAAATTTCTACCTGCCGCCCAGGACCCCAACGATTTTTTATACCTGTTAAACCGCATCTTTTTTAAACATACCGATTATGAGTGGGTTGAGCAGGTAGGCCGTGATAAATGGATGCATTTTTTTGAACTGATCGGCATTTCCTTTTCGGGCAACCACGCGGTTATTACTAAACAGGCGGTACTGTCCTTACAAATACTGAGCGCCCGCCTGGCGCAACTGGGTTGGGAAAACGAAATTACCCAACATATACCGGCACGGTGGCAACCGCCTAACAATCCTTTCTCCGTACAACAGCACCTGGTATACCAGATAAAAGAATTGGTGCTGCGTGAAAACCAGGGACCGGAAGCCATACAAAAACTGGCCAAACAATTAAGTGAGGTACTGGCTGAATGCGGCGAGCTGGTGCAGGTGTTGCGCGAGGAAACAGCCGATAAAGGTACCAGCTTATCGCAAACCTTCATTCTGTACCAAATGGAGCAGAAGCTGAACCGCATGGCCCTGCTGCTGGATATAGCCGATGCAGATGAAACCATCAATATTGCCCGTTTTGCCAACCTGTTCATAGCTGTAATACGCAATGAGAACAGGAAGAACAGTCTCCGGGAATTTTTATCCCAGACTACGGGCTACCTGGCTTATCAAATTGCCGAACACAAGGGCAAAAAGGGAAGTAAATACATTACCGCCTCGCCACTGGAATATTTTCAAATGATCGGCAGCGCCATGTGGGGCGGACTCATCATTTGTTTTATAGCCATTTTTAAAAACCTGTTGGGCATGCTGCACATGGCGCCCTTTTGGCATGGCTTTGTATACAGCATTAATTACAGTGCGGGTTTTGTAGCTATTGAAGAAACCGGTTCAACCCTGGCAACCAAACAACCGGCTTTTACCGCCAGCGCGGTAGCCAGCTCGTTAGACACCCGTAAAAGCGACGATCCGCCGAATTTATACAACCTGGCCGTAACGGTTTCAAAAGTAAGCCGCAGCCAGATCGCTTCTTTTATTGGCAACCTCATCATTGTATTTCCTGTTACTTACCTGCTGGCCTGGGTATACGACTGGGCAACAGGACACCCGCTGGTGGGGCGCGAAAAGGCAGCCCAGTTGCTGCAGGACCAGCATCCCTGGCAAAGCCTTTCTTTGTTGTATGCCTGTAATACCGGGTTCTTTCTTTTTTTGAGCGGAATTATTGCGGGCTATGTTCAAAACAAAATAAACTACGGCCGTATCGACAAACGGTTAACCGAACACCCGGTGCTGCGAATGTCGTTACCAGCCAGCCGGTTACAGAAGATAGCCGCTTATGTGAACACGCATGGAGGCAGTTTGGCCGGTAACATTTCCTTAGGTTTTTTTCTTGGTATGGCCGGCATCATGGGAAAGATATTTGGTGTACCTTTCGATATCAGGCATATTACCATTTCAGCCGCCAACACCTCTCTGGGCGCTTATGGCATAGGATGGGAGCACCTAAATTACCGGTACCTGGCCAATGTGGTGGCCGGTGTATTAGGCATCGGATTTTTGAACTTTTTGGTTAGCTTTTCTCTGGCATTTTTTGTAGCGGTACGGTCAAGGGGGATTCATCTAAAAGATTATCCCGGGTTTTTAAAGATACTCTGGAAGTATTTCCGCAGTAATCCACTTGATTTCATCAGACCACGCAAACGAAGATCAAAAACAGAAAAAACAGAAACAGCCTCTATATGATAAAACATTTCAAATTCTACAGCAAGCACGATGTGCTTAATCTTACCAGGATCCGTAAGTTTGAAACCAAACTGGGTGAAAGTGTGCATGTGCTGCCCGAAAAAAACAATTGGGAAACAGCTTTGGAGCAATCGCCGGCCAGGTATGTAGTATTTGGAATTCCCGAAGATATTGGCATTCGCGCCAACCATGGCACCGGTGGTGCAGATTCGGTTTGGAAGCCTTTCCTGACAGCCTTTTTGAACTTACAAAGCAATGACTTCTTAAATGGGGATGAGATCATTGTGCTGGGTTCGTTTAACTTCACCGATCTCAGCGAACTGATAGAACAAAACGCCTATGGATATGAAGAAAAGATTGATGCGTACCGCCATGCGGTGATCACCATTGATGATGAAGTTGAAGAACTCACCAGGATCATTACAGCGCATAATAAAATACCCATTGCTATTGGCGGCGGACACAACAACGCCTATCCATTAATAAAAGGGGCTGCCAAAGGCTTGCACAAAGCGGGCGTTTTGCCACTGGCGCAAATAAACTGCATCAACCTTGATGCGCATTCTGATTTTCGTCCGGCAGAAGGCCGCCACAGCGGCAATGGCTTTCGCTATGCCGAGGAAGATGGTTATTTACAAAAATACTGCGTGGTGGGCCTGCACGAAAATTACCTGCCGCAAAACGTATGGCTCGATATTGTAAACAATCCCTTTCTTGACTTCATTACCTACGAAGATATTTTCATTCTGGAGAAAAGGAATTTTATACAGGCTATAGCCCATGCTACCAGTTTTACTGAAGAAAATAATACGGGCGTTGAACTGGATAAGGATTGCATTGAGAACACATTATCCAGCGCTATTACGCCCTCAGGCAATTCTTCATTACACG
>CBIMFG010000976.1:0-2855 GCA_966243125.1 uncultured Niastella sp. | reverse complement strand
ATTGTTTTACATGTATCAGTTTAAGGTCAACATCATCTATGTTTACTTCTCCGTATTGGGCGCCTTTTATTTCCCCTATCAGCACCTGGCCATTATACATGACGATGGTGTCTTTTTCCTGGGCAAAAACAGCATTGCCCAAATTTATAACCATCACAAAAATTATGGAAGCATAGAGCCTGTTCATATTCAATGGACACTGATGCGAACGCAGGTTCGCCATTTTTTTAGAGAGTTGGCGGAAAACGGGTTGCAACCGTGTCCCTTTTTATAGAAGAATGTTGCTATGACCAGCCGTAGAAGATTCACTGAAGACCAAAAGATTGCCATTCTTGACCAGGCAAACAAGAGGGGTATTACTGCGGTATTACGGGAGCACAGCCTTTCGTACAGTGTGTTTGCGCGGTGGCGGCAACAGCTGGTGAAAAATGAATTTGCCGGCGAACCTTCAAGCAAAGCCAGGTCAGAGTTGAAGCATTTGTACGAAGAGAACATGCGCCTTAAAAAAATAATTGCTGACCTGGCATTGGAGCTTAATAAAAGAGAGGAGGAATTACGAAAAGCGAATTCATTATTGAAACGGTAATAATTGTATGGAACGAATTATTTGTATGGCTATTGGTTGTTTGCTTTTGTTGGGCGCAGGTGTTTTTGCTGCCCGCGAAAGGAATGACATCATTATAATATCCTGTGGTGCTGCTCAAACTGCCAGCGAACATAATTCCTGGCCAAAGGATGATAACCGTGGGAACGGGTGCATGCATCAAACAGTTAGTGCGATCCGGCATAAACGTGCGGGGATGCATGGTTGTTAAAATACAATATCAATATTTCACAATTACTAAAACAAAAAAAATGGCAGACAAAAAACCAAACATTCTGTTCATTATGTCAGATGATATAGGTTGGTTTAACCTGAGTTGTTATAACCTGGGTGTAATGGGCTACAGAACGCCTAACCTCGATCGTATTGCCAGGGAAGGCGCCCTGTTCACTGACTTTTATGGCCAGCAAAGTTGTACCGCCGGCCGGGCCGCATTTATAACCGGTCAGTCGCCAATAAGAACGGGCCTTACAAAAGTAGGGTTGCCCGGCGCTACGCTTGGTTTAAGTGATCAGGATCCATCTGTTGGTGATGTTATGAAGAACTTAGGGTATGCCACTGGTCAGTTTGGAAAGAACCATCTTGGCGACCGCAATGAGCACCTGCCTACTGTGCATGGTTTTGATGAATTTTTTGGCAATCTCTACCACCTGAATGCGGAAGAAGAACCCGAACATCCAGACTATCCTAAAGATCCTGAATTCCGTAAAAAATTTGGTCCGCGTGGTGTGTTGAAATGTAAAGCAACCAACAAAGACGACACTACCATTGATCCGCAGTTTGGTAAAGTGGGCAGACAGGTTATCGAAAATACAGGGGCGCTGAATAAAAAGCGGATGGAAACAGTGGATGAAGAATTTCTGGCAGCGGCAAAAGATTTCATAGACCGTAAAACCAAAGAGAACACACCCTGGTTCTGTTACTTCAATACAACGCGCATGCACATCTGGACGCACCTGAAACCATCTTCTGAAGGCAAAACAGGTTTGGGCGTATATCCCGATGGTATGGTGGAACTGGATGGGTATGTAGGGGAGCTGCTTCAACAACTCGATGATTTGAAAGTAACCGATAATACTATTGTAGTATTTACTACCGATAACGGCGCTGAAGTAATGTCGTGGCCCGATGGTGGCACTACACCGTTCCGCGGCGAAAAAGATACCAATTATGAAGGCGGCTGGCGGGTACCGTTTGTAATGCGCTGGCCCGGTGTAATTGAGCCCGGCCAGGTGATAAACGAGATCTGTTCCCTGCAGGATATGATCCCCACTTTTGCAGCAGCTGCAGGCGAACCCGACCTGGTAGAAAAAGTAAAGAAGGGCGCTACTATCAATGGCAAAAACTTCAGGGTTCATTTGGATGGTTATAACCTGTTGCCATTTTTAAGTGGTAAAGAAAAGGAGTCGCCCCGCAAAGGCTTTTTGTACTGGAGCGATGATGGCGATCTGATGGCCTTGCGTGTAAACAACTGGAAAATAGAATTCATACAACAACGGGCTCGTGGATTTGATGTATGGAGGGAGCCGCTGGTGTCGTTGCGTGCGCCCAATTTATATAATCTGCGGGCCGATCCTTTTGAAAGAGCCTCGGAAGATGCTACGTTGTTTTATGGTAAATGGATGGCTGATCACACTTTTATGTTGGTGCCGGCACAGGCAATCGTGGCAGCATTTCTTAAAACCTTCGAAGAGTTTCCACCCCGGGCTAAAGCAGCCAGTTTTAGTATTAGTCAGGTCATGGATAAATTAATGCCAACAGAAGCAGGGCTGGAACCACCTAAAAAAGAAAAGACCAAACCAGCGCAAACCATGTAAGCGGCTTAACTATAATATAAATCTTTAAAATAACGATCATGCCTACTGCGAATGAACAATTCAAAGGAGTGATAAAGCTTGATGTACGGGATTCCAAACCCGACTGGACGCCGTTTGAATTGAAACAAGCGCCTAAAGGAGCTCCCAATATTCTGATCGTGCTGTATGATGATACCGGGTTGGCGGCCTGGTCGCCATTTGGCGGGCGCATCAATATGCCTACCTTACAAAAGCTGGCGGATAACGGATTGCGCTATTCGCAATGGCATACTACTGCATTATGCTCACCCACACGATCTACTTTTCTTACAGGCCGCAATCACCATGTAAACCGTTGTTCCTGCATTACGGAGGCCTCGCAGGGCTTTCCGGGCTGGGCCGGCCGGTTACCTGCTGAATGCGCCACCATTGGGCAGGTTTTACAGGATAATGGT
>CBIMFG010000975.1:0-2856 GCA_966243125.1 uncultured Niastella sp. | reverse complement strand
CTTCGAGCGTCATGTCGATGCGCGCCGCCGACGCGCCAAACGCGGAACGCTGCGTTAAGCTTTGTGCGTTGTGCGTTAAGCAAAAGAGCCCCTCGGTACACCGAGAGGCTCTTTCATTATTAAAAACAAACTATTTACCAAGATACCCTTTGTATTCCGCATCCGTTGCGCAATCCCACCAAACTGGCATACTCCAGATGTTTGGATCAGTTGCATGCGGGTTTACATCCAGTACATTGTTCAGGTTATAATTTATTTCAAGCGTGGTAGGCAAAGCCCAGCGGCGTTGCCAGTACCGGGGATCTGTTTTGCTGCCTCCGGTATAGTTAGAAGCGCCTGCAAATAATGGCCCACGATCATAACCCGGGTATATCACACCAAAAGAACCAACGTTACCGGCGCTGAAATTAAACCGGCGCATATCATTCCAGTTTTCAATGCTGCAACCCATGGCAATATATTTTTGCTGCATGATGTCTGCCATGGTTAAATCACCTGATCCTGCCACTGCAGTACTATTCAAATAAGTGGTAATGGCGCTGGCATCCATCGGTTCCATGTCGGGATTGGTAACCGAGAACCCTGCCGCTTTCCAGGAGGTGAGTTTTGCCTGCATCATATCCAGGTGCGCCTGAATACCGGCTTTGTAAGCGGTATAAGCATTGCCCTTATCTCCTTTTCTCATATACACTTCAGCCTTGATAAAACACATTTCGTGATAAGTAAGAATCTCCTGGTCGCTAACCGGACGGATCTGGTATGAACCGGTAGAAGCTACTGCACCAGCGGTGAATGCGTCTGCAGAAGGATACCAGCTAACATCCTTTTCACCCTGAGCAAGTATGCCCGATGTAGCCAGTGCGCTGCTGCGCATATTTACATAGATAGTATCACCGGCATACAGGTAGTTAGGATTGTTGATCCACAGAGAACCCGCCTTGTAAGTAACCGTTACTGTATCCACGAGCACGGAATAAGGCCGGCCTGCTGCAACTTGCGCAGCAATAAAATTGGCTTTGTCTGTTGCATCGGTAATGGTATACTTTTGGCTAACATCCTTAACGGCATAGGTAGGCGCAACAATTGAAGTTGCTCCCCCTTTCACCAATCTGGATGAAGGGCCATAAGAATCAACAGGCGCCGAACGAAGCCATTTAAAACTTGTTACTTTTTTACTGGCATCCAGTTGAATGCCCGCCATGGTAGCAGGTACAATTTTAGTCATGCGGGGATCGGTTACACCTGCACCACGCAAGTTCGTCAACATATTATAATGGAACTGTGAAATGCGTTGGTTACTGCCGTAACCTGCATAATCGAAGTTACCGTTCGTTACAACCGGATCGCCTATTAAGTAATCCAGCACAGTACTATTGTTCAATCCGGTTTGTACTACGTTATCGTTAATGGACTGCGGCCCCTTTGACAGACAATATAAAATAGAGTCTGCATTATACAGGTCCGATTTTTTTGACAGTTTAAGCATATAGCGGGCCTTTAATCCCCAGCAAAGCTTTATCCACTTGTTTACATCCCCGCCATTCCACATATCTCCGCTTGCCAGTTTGGGCGCGGTAGCATCCTGTGTTCTGCTGAAGAGGTCGATGGCTTCATTCAATTTATCCATACAACCATAGTAAATTGTCTTGCCGTCGTCATAAGCGGGGCTCGGCGTGGTGGATAATGCCTG
Source organism: uncultured Niastella sp. (assembly GCA_966243125.1). Taxonomy (GTDB): domain Bacteria; phylum Bacteroidota; class Bacteroidia; order Chitinophagales; family Chitinophagaceae; genus Niastella. Next base: position 1,166 of record CBIMFG010000975.1, on the reverse strand, counting down.
TGTATAAGGCATTTCACCATACAGATCCAGCATTTGCATAAAACCCAGCGCGTGAAACACATCGGCGGCTGCCATATAATGCCAGGCATTCTTTTTCTGAGCCGAAGCATACAGATCGTTCAGGTTCGAAGCCACCTCTACAAACCAGGTTTGATAAGATGTGATGTTACCGGTATTGGATACCCAGGTTGTACTGAATGCATTACCGGTAGCACTGTTGCTGTAATATACACCGGCCTGACAGGCTGTACGAAAATTGGTAACGCCTGCAGTATAACAATAAAATTTCTGGATCCATGGCAACCGGTTTTGTTCAGCCGCAGTTGCATTGCTGGGGTTACTCGGGTCTGTGTTTACATCGAGCCACTTTTTACAGGAAGTTGCTCCCAACACGAGCAAGCCGCCTAACAGAATATATTTAAAACTTCTCATAATTTGCATTTTAGTCATTTGGTTTAAAAGGTCATATTAACTCCGAAAGTGAAACTGGCTACAGCGGCCACACCCAGGTAATCGATACCGGTTGAACCGGAACCGCCTGTTCCACCTGCAGCGCTTACTTCGGGATCCATTCCTTTATAGTTGGTCCAGGTATGTAAATTGTAGCCTATTGCCGATGCAGAGATCTCTTTGATGATCTTTTTACTCTTCAGCATACTGGTGAAATCATACGTCAATGACACAGAACGCAGTTTCACCCAATTTACCGACGTAATAAAATTCATTGAATTCTGTGCATAGTTGTTCCAGTATTGCTGAATCAAATACTTGCCAGAAACCGTTGAAGTACCGATTTTATAGGTTTGGTCGGCCTGGTAGGTTTGTTCAAAATCAGCGCCTGTATTGGCATTTACTCCGCTTACAGTAACCGATTGACGATCGTTCAACAAAGTTCTTTTGCTTAATCCGTTCACCACCATGGCATACTCGGTTCCGTTATAAATATCCCCACCCTTGCGAATATCGAACAGCACTGATAAGGACAATTTTTTATAGCGAAGTGTGTTATTTAAGCCGCCGATAAAATTCGGCTCGCGGTTACCCACTACCGGGTTATTCAGGTTAATTTTATATAATCCGGTGTTAGGATCTACCTGGTAGCGTCCATTGGGAATTTCTTTTTTGTCGGCATCAGTTTCTCGTAAGAAAGTGGTACCGGTCATACC
>CBIMFG010000974.1:0-2861 GCA_966243125.1 uncultured Niastella sp. | reverse complement strand
AACAAAGCGGGATCAAATGAATAAGCAATATGGTCAACATCATTCAGTGTAATACCCGCTTCCTGCAAACAATAATCTATTGCATGAAAGGGTAATTCATAGGCAGTAAACGGTATTGGCCGCTTGCCATGCTTAATGTGTGTGAACCGTTCATCTTCTGCTGCTGCTATTAACACTCCATCTTTTATAAGCACGGCTGCAGAGTCGTGAAAGGCTGCGTTTATTCCCAGCGTATACATAATACCAGTATTTAATTGTTGATGTAATCAGAGTGGTTGAATAGCCATCGCATCAAATATCTTACCTTCTTACATCACTGATGTTGTCTACGGTAAATGTAGACTTAACGCTATATTAAAGTGAATAATTGACAGAAGCGTTTCTCTATTTCTACAAGATCATGCGGCACTCTTTTTTAAGTCGTTCATAAGCGCTCTTTCAATTAAGCGACAATTATGACTTCAAGATTACACCAATCAGACAGGTTAAAAATATTTACCTGGCACATTCATGGAAGCTATTTATACTATTTATCTCAATGCAATTTTGATATTTACATTCCGGTAAATGAGCGGAAGAACGAGGGCTACTATGGCCGCGGCAAAACATTTTTGTTTGGCGACAACGTGATAGAAGTACCGGTTTCACAGGTAAGGAACATGGATTTTGATTGCATCCTGTTTCAATCGGAAAAGAATTTTCGTATTGACCAGTATGAAATCTTGTCAGCAGATCAAAGAAAATTGCCTGCAGTTTACCTGGAGCACAATGCCCCTGCACCGTATGCTGTAGACTCTTTCCACCCATTATACGATCCCAATGTGGTACTGGTGCATGTTACTCATTACAACAAGCTGATGTGGAAGAACAATGTACCCATGATAAAAGTGATTCAACACGGTATTACAGAACCTTCCCATTCTTATACAGGTGAAATAAAGAAAGGGATTGTGGTGATCAATCATATAAAAGAGCGCGGCCGTATTACAGGCTGGGATATTTATGAACGCGTGCGCGCCGAAGTACCTATTGACCTGGCTGGCATGGGCACCGAACAATACGGCGGCCTGGGTGAGGTACTGTTTCCCCGTTTGACCGCTTTTACAACCCGCTACCGGTTTTTATTCAATCCCATCAGGCATACGAGTTTTGGTCTTTCGGTATGCGAGGCCATGATGGCCGGCATACCGGTGGTTTCACTGGCTACTACTGAATACGCTAATCTGCTTACGAATGGAGATTCAGCATTTATCAACACTGATGTTGACGCGCTAATAGCAGGGATGAAATTATTATTAAACGATCTGCCCTTAGCAACCCGTATGGGCCAGCAAGCCCGCGTGGTTGCGCAGGAGCAATTTAATATGGAACGATTTATCAGGGAATGGAACGAGGTATTTCAATTTGCTATCAACAAAAAAATGATGACTGTATGAAGAACATAGCATTTATAAGCGAACATGCTTCGCCCCTGGCCCTGCTGGGCGGTATTGATAATGGCGGACAAAACGTATATGTGGCCGAACTGAGCATGCAGCTGGCACGCAAAGGATATAACATAGATATTTATACAAGACGGGATAATATGGAGGCGCCGGATATTGTGGAATGGAAACCTGGTGTACGTGTAATTCATATAACAGCCGGCCCTCCTTCCCATATTCCTAAAGAACAACTGTTAAAGTCTATGCAGGAGTTTACTTTTCAGATGCTGTTCTTTATGAGTACGCACGAACTGTATTATGAATTACTACATGCACATTTTTTTATGTCGGCCCTGGTGGCATCGAATATAAAAAAGGCCACCGGCATTCCGTATGTGGTCACCTTTCATGCATTGGGACTGGTACGCCAACTGCACCAGAAACAACAGGACGGCTTTCCGCCCGAAAGAATCATGATCGAAAAACATATTGTGGCCGATGCCAATTTACTGATAGCGGAATGCCCGCAGGATAAAGAAGACCTGATGGTGCATTACGATGCCGACCCCGCACGCATTGCTATTGTACCCTGTGGGTTTAATCCCCGCGAGTTTTATCCCATTGAGAAATCAGTAGCGCGCGACTTTTTACGGTTACCGCAACACGATAAAATCATACTTCAGTTAGGCAGAATGGTGCCCAGAAAAGGAGTTGATAATGTAATAAGAGCGGTGGGCATTGCCCAACATTATACGCGCTGCAATTTGAAATTGCTGGTGGTGGGTGGCGAAAGCGATTCACCAGATCCCGGTTTAACACCCGAAATAGGCCGGTTGCAACAGGTGGCTGTTGAAAGCGGTGTGTACGACCGGGTAACGTTCACCGGCCGTAAAGTACGATCGATCCTGAAATATTATTATGCAGCAGCCGATGTGTTCATCTCAACGCCCTGGTACGAACCCTTTGGCATTACGCCATTGGAAGCTATGGCCTGTGGCACTCCGGTAATTGGCAGCAATGTGGGCGGCATAAAATACAGTGTGGTTGATGCGCAAACAGGTTTTTTGGTTCCACCCCACGACCCCGATCAGTTAGCAGATAAAATATGCCAGTTACTGAATGATGCATCGTTGCATACCACCTTGTGCAAAAATGCTGTTAAACATGTGCGTCATGCATTTACCTGGTATAAGGTAGCTTCTTCTGTTCACCAGGTATATAATAAGGTATTGACCGATGTGCAGAAACAAACAAAAGTTCCGTTCAAACAAAAAATAAGCGATCATGCAGCCCTGCTTCATATCATGAACCTGCTTCCGGTTTTTAAAAGTTCGGTAATATGAAAAAGGCTGTGTTTATTGATAAAGATGGTACGTTGATCAAAGATGTACCTGATAACGTAAATACAAAACTAATCACATTTGAAGAACAGGTAGT
>CBIMFG010000973.1:0-2862 GCA_966243125.1 uncultured Niastella sp. | reverse complement strand
TTGCCTTTGTGGTACTGGCATCTGTGCAATTTTTCCTTTTGTTCAACATGTACAGAATGGAAGATGAGCATTACTATGCTATTGAAAAAGGCAAGCTGCATGATGTATATGAACCTACCATCAGAAATGACAAGTTATACCCCGGCGCTGTACAGATCATTGATAAACACGTTTATAAATACATTGATACCCTGGGGGTGCTGCATCGCCAACACCAGCAGGCTGCCTTTGATTCGCTGCGCCAGGTGATGTGCGACAGTATGTTTGCCGAGCTGCGCGTTAAAAGCTGTGCCGATAGCCTGATGCAGTCGATGAAAATGCAACTGGGTATTGCCGACAGCCTGCAGTATTGCATGCTGATCAGGAATATTGATTTTGCCTTTGAAGCCCGGAAATACATTCCCGTTTATTCGGCCGGAGAAAATGCACCACATATAAACAGGTCTATACAGCAGCCTTTTGGTGTTCGAATTGCCGGAAACTTAAGATATATTAATTCTAAAAACAGCATCAGCGGGTTAACTGTAAGCAGCCCCTACGAACGGAGCTATAAAATGGATTTCGCCCTGCATGTTGATACGCAAAACAGGTGGTGGGGCGTTATAAAAAAAATGATGCCGGTATTTCTGCTTTCCTTATTTTCTATTTTGGCTGTGTTGGCTATCTTTTACATCACTTTCAGAAACTGGCTCAATCAAAAGAAAGTGGCTGAAATGCAAACGGATTTTATCAATAACATTACGCATGAGTTTCACACGCCGCTCTCAGCCATTATGGTGGCCAACAGAAGTTTACAAAATGAAAAAATAATTGAGAAGAAAGAGAACGTTGTATCGCTCACTGGCGTAATTGGCCGGCAGGCCGACCGGCTTAAAAAACTGATAGGGCAGGTGATTGATATTAGTGTGGGCCGGCTGGTGCAATTGAATAAAACAACCTGTTCGTTAAACGATCTGTTGGAAGAAGTACTGCTCGATTACCGGTTGAATATTTCAGACAGCAGGGTACAATTGAATTTTGAAAAGCACACGATCTTTGATACAGCAGCGGTAGATATTTTTTATTTTACCACCATGCTGCAAAATATAATCGACAACGGAATAAAATATAACAGCAGCTCACCCAAAACAATTACTGTGTCAACCACCAATGCCGAGGAGTGTATTCTTCTGAGTATAAAAGACAATGGCATTGGGATGAATGAGGCTACCGCCCGGCGCATTTTTGATAAGTTTTACCGGGCGCCACATTGGAAAAAGGAACCAATACAGGGATTGGGTTTGGGGTTGCACTATGCCAAACAATGTGTTGATGCACATCATTGGGCATTGGATGTAAAAAGCAAACCAGATGCGGGCAGCGAGTTTATCATCTTTATTCCGTGTCAGCGATAATGCAATGCCTGATGAAACACAAGGTCTTATTTGTAGAGGATGAACCAGACCTGGGTAATGTAGTTAAACAATACCTGGAAGTAATGGATTTTGATATTGAATGGTGCACCAATGGCAAAACTGCCCTGAGCACCTTCAAAGAAAAAGCCCATGCCTTTAGTATGCTCGTAATTGATATTCAGCTACCGGGCATGGATGGGTTTGAACTGGCTGAAAGAATAAACCGCATCGATGACTCCGTTCCCTTTCTTTTTTTAACGGCGCGTAATGAACGAAAGGACCGCCTGTATGGGCTTAACCTGGGTGCTGATGATTACATTAGTAAACCGTTTGATATTGATGAACTGGTGCTGCGCATAAGAAACATTATTCGCCGCAAAAACCCTGCGGAAAAGAACCGGCAGCAAACAACTGTAGCCGGCTGTGGCGATATGGTGATGCATAAGGAACAGTATAAGATCAGTATTGCCAATAATAAATTCGTAACGCTTACGCAGCGGGAATTTGAGTTGCTGGAATACCTGTTCCTGCACAAAAACAAGATCCTGAAACGGGAAGAAATACTGGAGGATCTTTGGGGCGAGAATGATTATTTTCTCGGCCGTAGTTTGGATGTGTTTATTTCGAGGTTACGGAAGCACCTTAGCGGATCACGGAAAATAATGATCAATAGTGTGTATGGGGTGGGGTTTATTTTTCAAGTGGAGGAGTAAGTTGATAAGGAAATTAAAAATGAGAAATGAAGAGTGAGAAATTAGAAAATGAAGGCAAATAATGAATATTAAAAGTTGAGTATTGAATGTCGAAAAACCATGGTAGTTTCCTTCTTAATTTTTCATTCATAATTCTTCATTTTTAATTTTTCTTTGTCTTTAATGAGTTTCCTCATCATAATACGATCCCGTTTCGTAATCGAAGGTTTTCGATTTGGTGCTTTTATAATTCGCATCGTAGCGTACAAAGAAATAGAGATATATAACGCGGCTGAGGCGCATAAGCCATGGTTGTAAAAAGATCAGTAAGAAAATATTGATGCCGAGCCACCAGAAAAACCGGTTGTCGGTGGTAGACATACCTATAAGCACCCACCAGGCAACAAATGTAGATACCGACAGGGCCACTGATAAGGCGTAGCTTACATAAGCGGTACCGTACCAAAAACCTACTTCCATTTCATATTTCTGACCGCATTCGGGGCAATGTGTGGGCATATCGAACACCTTTTTCAAATTCCATGGATTATTATTATTGTACATGGGTCCTCTGCGACAGCGCGGGCATTTCATGGTTAACATACTCCATAGGTAATTGGGTTTGGATGACGCCGACATGATGCTATTGGATTGTTGAGGTGCGAATTTACAAAATTAATGGCACCTGTTTCCTAAGTTGTTAGTTCTGAGTTCTTAGTTCTATGTTCCCAGGTTCGCCCCAAAAACTAAGAACAAAGAACTCAGAACATAGAACT
>CBIMFG010000972.1:0-2866 GCA_966243125.1 uncultured Niastella sp. | reverse complement strand
GTGACATAGGTGTTTTTAGCTACCGAGTAAACCATTTGTGCAATTTCTTCTGATTCTCCAACCCGGTTGATCAGGTGAAGGAATGCCATGCTGTCTGCATGATCGCCATGCATGGGCGTACGAACAATACCCGGTGCAATGGTGTTTACGCGAATATTCTGTTTGCCAAACTCCGCGGCCAGTTGTAAGGTCAATGCATGAATAGCGCCTTTACTTGAAATAGGAGCGGTGGCAGGCGCTCCGCCCATCGCATGATACACCAGCGGGGTGCCAATGTTTATGATAGCACCATTATTTTGTTGTAACATTTGTGGCAATATGGCCTGCGTGGTAAAGAAAGTACCTTTAAGGTTCGTGGTCAGGAAGCGATCGAGATAGGCTTCGTCAACTTCCAGGAACGGCTTATTATCAAAAATACCGGCGTTGTTAACGAGTACGTCGGCCGAGCCAAATTTTTCAAGTGCTACTTTAAGCAGTTGCTCGCCCGTGGCCTTTTTACTTACGTCGCCGGCCATTCGCGCCAGGTGGGAGCCCGCACCAAATTCCTGATACACTTTTTCAAGCTTGTCTGCTTTGGCTGAATTAAGAACAACATTATCTCCTTTATCCAGAAAATATTTGGCTACTGCTTTACCAATTCCTGAGGATGCCCCTGTTACAATTACTGTTTGCTTTTTCATTATTTGATTCTTTTTGTATTCGTTTTTGTTGACGATACAAAGTTGATTCAGCAAAAGGAAAAAGCAGGGTGATCTACATCACATTCGTTTAGTAGTGGTATTTATGTGATGTAGATCACATTTTACAGGAAAGGCATATATGAAACTGGTGTGGCAAATTTTACCCCTAAGTTGTCACTTTTACACCGCATTAAATTCTGAAGATAATCCCATCTTTGTGTGGTCAATAAAATAAAACACGTTAAACCGAATACAATGAGAAAGATTATTGTTTTTTCAATGATTACAATGGATGGTGTTATACAAGCACCCGGTGGGCCTCAGGAAGATACTTCTGGCGGCTTCAAATATGGCGGCTGGACGGCCTCTTATAATGATGAGATCTTTGGAAAGGTAATGGAAGAAGAACTGAAACCGGCAGATTATATGTTGGGTAGAAAAACATTTGAGATCTTTGAATCTTACTGGCCTCAACATGCTGACTTTTGGCCAGGCATCAATGAAGGCAATAAATATGTGCTGTCGCAAACCAGAGAAAGGTCTGATTGGAAAAATACCAGTTTTCTTAACAGTGTAGAAGATATAAAAAAGCTTAAGCATTCGGAAGGTGGCGACATTCACGTGTGGGGTAGTAGTAAGCTCATTCAGTTGTTGCTTAAGCACGACCTGGTTGATGAGCTGCGGCTTAAAATTTATCCATTGATCCTTGGTGAAGGAAAAAAGCTGTTCGAAAACGGTCCTGTTCCCGCAGCCTTTACATTAACAGAAAGCCAGGTAACCACAAAAGGGGTTATTATAACCAATTACAAGCGCGCAGGTGATGTGGTGACTGGTGATATTGAGGTGTAGGTAATTTATTGTCTCAAATAATGCAGTGCAACACTTCCACAATTGAGAGCCTTTGACTCAACCAATTTTAATTGTAATTGCTCTTGCAGGTTGGTGGTATTTAACAACCGTCTTCCTGCTCCTGCAACAACGGGATGAACCACAAAATAATACTCGTCAATGAGACCAAGCTCTATCAGTTGTGTGGGAAGCGCTACGCCCCCGGTTAACATACTTTTACCTGGTTCTTGTTTCAGTGTAAGTATTTCCTCCCGAAGATTGGTGTTGGCTACTCTTGAATTTTTATCTTCCACCTTCTCTAATGTCCGGGAAAAAACAAGCTTGTTAATAGAGTCAAATTTTTGAGCAAAGTCGTTCGTTGCCTTGGTGGGTCCGGACTGGTTTTTTGCAATGTCAGGCCAAAAGGGCACCATCAGTTCGTATGTTATACGTCCGTAAACGAACAGGTCAACGGATTGCATCAGGTTTGTAAAAAAATCAAGTATTGCTTCGCTGCCAATTCCTTTAGTGTGGTCGCAGCAACCATCAAGGGTCATGTTAATGGCAAAAATCAGACTTCTCATAAAATCTTTTGTTTCCCCAAATTAATGATTTATGGGCATAAGGAAGGCCATCAAATGACAGCCTTCCTTTTTTAATTCAATTACTTACCTATTGCGGATACAGGATCTGAGTAGCCAGCACGTCGGCTGAAGTAAATCCATTCCAGGGAAGCACAAATGAGTTCATCACTGAATTAGGATCTGAGGAGGGCGTACCCGGAATGAGTGTGCCCGATGTTTGGTTGGTGTGGTGGAACCCAATGGTGTGACCAAATTCATGCGTAATGGCAAACAATTTTTGGTTTGCTGCCAGGCTGTTGTAATTAGAATTGATCTCTACGCTTACACCAGGCCGTCCGTTGGAAGTTGGCAAATAAGCCCGGGCAATCCAGCTGGCTGATTCAAAACCCATAAATACCCGGCAATGTGCCCCTGACTGGCTGGTTACAATAGACATGCCCAGCCGTGAGGAGGGAACCGCATTCCAGTTATTTACCGCACCCTGAATGGCCGTTCTCCAATTAGATGGAACGGCGGGGTCAATGTAAATAGTAATGTTGCTGTTGTACGTATTGCTAACGATGTAAGTGTTCCGGCGCTGTTCTGTTCCGGTACTCTTCCAGTCGGCAATGCGTTGTTGCAACTCATCCCTGCTTAAAATAATGTCCTTTTCTACAATAACCCAATCGTTGTCGAATACGATCTGCTGTTGGTTAAATCCCTGGCTGGTGAGGTAGCTGATAATTTCTTCGGTGTTCTCTTCATTGGCAGGCGCTGCAGGTGTTACTGATTTTT
>CBIMFG010000971.1:0-2873 GCA_966243125.1 uncultured Niastella sp. | reverse complement strand
GGTCGCTTGCGCTGCTGCGCGCGGCGGGCATTCAACGCATCACGATCGTGGCGGGCTTTCGCGCGGATCTGTACGCGCAGTTCGGCGTCGGGCAGCGCGACGTCGAGATTCTGCTGAATCGCGAGTTCGAACGGACCGGTTCAATGGCGTCGCTCGATATCGCGCTCGCGGAGCCCAATCAGCTTCTCCCAATCGCGACGCTTCTCGTAGACCTGACGGAGATGCGCGATCGCCTTATCATTATCTGGATCGATCGCCAGGACTGCTTCGAACGCTTTGATGGCTTCTGCCTGATTCGAAAACCGCTCGATGTAGAGTTCGGCAATGCGGAGATTGACCGCTACTTTGCCTTCCGAGTGGTCGACCAACGGAATCTTCCGTTGCAGCGTCTTGACCAGGTCGGGCCAGCGCTTCATTGCTTTTATTGATGGCATCGTGGTAGCGGCCTGTTTTGCGATAAATATCACCCAGGTTATTGATCACCTCAATGCCGGCAACCTGGTCGTTTGCCTGATCATATAATTTCAACGAATGATCGAAATAATACCAGGCAGAATCATATTTTTCCAGGTCTTCATAAATGCTGCCAATGTTCTCGTAGATCTTGGCTACTACCGGTGGTTGTACCACATTCTTACACTCCTGTAAAGCCAGCCGTTGAAAATAAAAAGCACTGTCTACCTGCTTTTGCTTTTCGTACAGGTGACCGATCTTTCCATAGGTATCGGCCAGCCCTTCCTGATTCTTCAACTTATAATAGATAGATAATGCCTCGTCGTATTGCTTGCGGGCAACCGGCAACTGGCGGTTCTGATAATAAACCAGGCCCATATCGTTCAGGTTGCGGGCCAGCTGTTCATCATTATTTGTTTCGCGGAAGATCTTATCGGCCTGCAGGTGAAAATCGAGCGCCTTGGGGTAATTACCGAGTGAATAACATACCTGTCCCATCTGTTGCAGACAAATACCCATGGTTTGCCGGTCTTTACTGGCAATAGCCTTGCTGTACATTTCTTTTAATAATGAAAAGGCAGAATCAGGGAATTGCTTGCTTAGCCGCTGGGTATGCAATAGTTCAGTACGATCATTTTCCTGCCCCTGCATATTGTTACTTAGTAACAGCATAATAGCTACCACCATTGACCAACCAAACGAAGTGTTCATGTTCTGAGTTCTTAGCATAAAACTAAGAACATAAAACATAGAATTTAAAACTTATAACCGGCTTAACAATTCGGTAATGTTGCGGTAATAAATTGGTAATGACGTTTTTTGTTCTTTGAGATCATTTGACTATCAACCTTTTGCTGCTGTCCTGTTAACGTTGTTGCTGTGTTGTTAACGGTGCTGTTAACGCTGTTACCAATTTGTATACACCCGTTTTTCCATATGAAACAGTGCCTTCCTCACATTTGTACCGGCATGATCACAACGGCATGCCGCCCAAAAATTGGCTGTTATGAAGCATCTACTATTCTTATTTTTTGCCCTGACCAGTCTCGTTATTTCTGCCCATGCGCAGCAAATACAATTACAGGGATTGGTTCGCGACCAATTAACCGGAGAAGAAATTTCGGGCGCTACCATCACTATTAAAGGCGCCAAAAACGCCCTGGTTGTTTCTGGCTTAAACGGTTCTTATATTGCCAGGCTGCTGCCGGAAGGTTTGTATACCATTACTATTAATTGTGTTGGTTACAAACCCTATGAAACTAAATTCAACGTTACTTCAGAAAAAAAACAATTCCTTTCCTTTACCCTGGAGCCTGAAAAACGGGAGCTTACCGAAATAGTGATCTCTGGCCGGCAGGATAAAGGATCAGATGCTTCTACCCTGCAGGCAAGCCGCCGGGCCGATCATATCCTGAACGCTGTATCTGCCCGCACTATTGAAATTTCGCCCGACCTGTCGGTAGCGAATGTTGCCCAACGTATTTCAGGTGTATCCCTTGAAAGAAGTGTGAATGGTGAAGGCCAATACGCCATTATAAGAGGGATGGACAAACGGTACATTTATACCCTGGTAAACGGCATTAAGATCCCCAGTCCCGATAACAAGAACCGCTATGTACCCCTCGACATTTTCCCCGCCGACCTGCTCGATCGCCTGGAAGTAAGCAAATCATTAACGCCTAATATGGAAGGTGACGCTATTGGCGGAGCCGTTAATATGATCATGAAAACGGCGCCTGAAAAGTTTTCTGTAAAAGCTAATGTAGCAGCTGGCTATGCTGATAAATTCTTTTCGCAGGACTTTCACAGCTTTTCTACATCGGCCTCGTTGAACAGATCGCCCCGCTATTCAAACGGCGACAGTTATCAGGCTACCATGAACGATTTCCCAAACAATGCTTTTACCTATAATAGTAAGCACAATCCGCTGGCAGCCCTTGCCGGGTTTTCAGTTGGCGGTCGTTTACTGCACAACAAATTGGGTATTCTGGTGGCCAGCAGCTTTCAAAACAACTACCGTAATGTGAACAGCATGTTCTTTGAAACAGAAACCGATCGTAATAATGGCGAGGCTACTGTTTCTGCTATTCAGGACCGCACTTATTCTATACAACAGCAACGCAGCGGTATTCATACCCGGCTCGATTACCAGTTGAACCAAAACAACCGCATCAACGCTTATGTGGGTTACATGAACCTGATGAAGAATGAAATGCGTTTTGTTTCTGATACCAACCTGCAACTGGGGCGTGTAGGCCCCGGCACCGGCCGTATTCAAAACAAATACAGAACAAGACACGATGTTCAACAAATTATAAACACTACCCTCAATGGCGAACATGCCATTGGCAAAAACCTGAGTATAAACTGGACAGGCAACTGGTCAAAAGTCACTTTTAACCGGCCCGATGAAGGTAACC
>CBIMFG010000970.1:0-2873 GCA_966243125.1 uncultured Niastella sp. | reverse complement strand
GTTCCCCTCCTGTTGTTAATGAAGAGTTTTGCGATAAAGCATTAAGGTAATAACCTAAAAATTTTGTGTTCGTTATACTACTTGCCAAAGTATACTCATCAGCACTTAAGCCCGTGAATAAAGATATGGTACCACTGCTGCTAAGGCTGCCCTGGAAGGGAGCTGTATTCATAGAACCGTACATCTCATTCAATACTTGTATGGCCGTGGCATCATTAGAATAAACAGCATTTTGCGCAACCTGGTCGGTTGGTATTGGCGTTTCTACAAGTTTTTTGCAACTAGTGCTGTTTAGAGCTATTCCAATGATTACCATCATAGAAAATACAAACGGTGCCCTTTTATTATGTTGAATCTTTTTCTTCATTCTCTATTATTGAATAGTAAAAAAATCATAGAATAAGGCTGGTTAAGTTTAAAATCCCAGTTGCATGCCCATGGTCACCATCCTTAAAGGTGGCAATGAGGAAGTGCTCGTGTTTTCGGGATCTAAACCCAAATAGTTAGTTATAGTAAATAGATTCTGCGCCTGGCAATTAATTGATGCATTCTGGATCCTGACTTTCTGAAGCCAGGATTTGGGCAACTGCCACGATAAGGAAAGATTTTTCAGTCGAAGAAAGGAAGCATCATAACTATAATATGCGTCACTGCCAGTAGGAAAACTGACACGAACAACACTGCTCAATGTTGTGTATTTAGCTACCTCTGCATTGTCGCCAGGCTTTTGCCAACGGTTTAACGCATTCACCGGCTGGTTGGTGAATCCATTGCTAACATAAAAACCCGGAGGAGATGTATTTTGATAGCCACTATAGTAGTAAAAATCCTTAGGCCCTCTTTTCCGCACGTATTGAATGTTGATATCCAACTGAAGTCCTTTGAAACTGATGGTATTTTGAATACCGCCATAAAATTTTACCAGGTTGGAAATGTACTGGGTTTTATCTGCATTAAAGTCGGGTGTAAAGGTCGGTTTTCCTTCTTTATTGACCACCAAATAATTTCCTGTAGCAGGATCGACACCGCCATAGTTGAACGCTTTAATTACACCGAGTGATTGACCAACAACCACTCCAAATGTTCCTGAGGCATACGAAGTTTCTTCAATACCGGGAAAACTAACCAGTTTATTTCGTGGTATTGTCAAATTCATGCCCGTACTCCATTTGAATCTTTTGCTAGTGATATTTACAGTACTAAGTGTAAATTCCCAACTGGTATTTTGAACGAGTGCAGGGAGGTTTTGAGTGAATTCTATAAATCCCGTCGTTGAGGGAATCGTATATGGTATCAGTTGGTTAGAAGAACGATTTCGTACATAAGTGGCGCTTACCAAGAATCGGTCATGTAAAAAGCCAAGATCAATCCCCCCCTGGAGCTTTCGGGTTTCCTCCCATTGAAGAGCCGGATTAGGGATCTTATAATTCTGCAATCCTATGTCTCCCTGATAAAGAATCGTAGGACGTACTATCGAATACAAACTAAGGTGACCGAAATCGCCTATCTGGTCATTGCCGGTAGTTCCATAACTTCCCCTTAACTTGCCATAGCTTAAAAAACCGAGATTCTTGTTGACTAAGGATTCTTCGCTGAATACCCATCCTAGGCCTATGCTTCCGAAATTGTGAAATTTATTCGCGTCCCCAAATTTGCTGCTACCATCCTTACGCCCGGTAAGATTAATGATATATTTGTCATTGATGATGTATGAGACTCTTCCAAATAAGGAATTGAATTTGGACTGCGTATTAGTAGATAAGAAAATATTAATTGTTTGAGCGGCGGAAAGAGTTTTCATCAACAAATCAGACGAGTAACCTGAACCACCAACGGTCAACACTGTAGCATTGCTTTGTTGAATGGTAGAACCCACCAAGGCATCAACTTTACCTTTCCAGATTCTTCCTGAATATTTCAACTGCGGTTCAATAACCCAACTGGCCATGTCTCTTTGAGAACTGGAGGTAGTACGTTGGGTGTTTGGCCTGCTTTCCGGCCGAACAAAATTTAGTGTCTTTGGTATATAAAGAGCCGATTGAGTGTTTGTATAGCCAAAGCTACTTCCGATAGATAAGCCTTTTACGATGCGATAATTAAGGTTAAGGTTGCTGACAAGATTTTTGGTAGTGTTGTTGAACTCCTGGGCAAAAATTGAGAGTGGGTTTGTCCACGTGGAGCTGCCAGCAGCATTAGGCGCCCAGTTCAGCAAACCGTTGTCATCATACAATTTTGGAGCGTCAGGAGCAAGGAATAAAGCGTTTTGCGTTAAATCCACCCCTGGTAAACGATTTCGATCATACATATAATTTCCCGACAGCATAACGCTCAACCTTTGATTCTTTGACTGTCCATTAATATTAAAATGTAGGCTGCCCTTTTTGTCATCGAAATCTCCCGGAAATACCGTCGTTTGCCTATTATAATTAGCTCCAATAATATATTGAACAGATGAAGTTCCACCAGAAATGCTTGTACCAATGTTGGTGTACTTAGCCGTACCACCAATTAATTCCTTCTGCCAATCTGTATAACTCGTAGTATCCCATAAGGTAAGATCATAGTTGGTTGCGGAAATCGTATTTACGCTGCTATTTTTCAACGCCTCATATCTCATATCCAGGTATTGCCTTGTATTCATCATGTCAACAAAATGGCCCACCTGCCCCCATCCTTGCTGAAGGTTTACATCTACTCTAGTTTGTCCGGCTTTCCCTTTTTTGGTAGTGATCAAGATGGCGCCATTGGCAGCGCGAGACCCGTAGATAGCGGTCGCGTCCGCATCTTTCAAAACGTCTATTGAAGCTATATCTAATGGATTGATATAGTTCAAAGGACTACCCTGCTGCACCACACCTTCAATGTAAGTGGCT
>CBIMFG010000969.1:0-2874 GCA_966243125.1 uncultured Niastella sp. | reverse complement strand
CGGTGGAGCTGGTAACCCTGCCCGTTACTTTAATATCCTGCACGGCCGCCACCCCTGTTTTCAGGATCACCAGGTTATTGGCCATTAATTGATAGGAGAGACCGGTATTGTTAAGCAATTTGCCTAACACTTCTGTTACTTCGGCATTAACCATAGTGAGTGTAATGCGGGGCACATTGGTCACCAGGTTTTCATTATATAGAAACCGGAAGTTGCTTTTCTTTTCAATAAATGACAAAGCCCTTTTTAATTGCGTTGACTGAAAGTCAACACTGATGCGGTTTTGAGAATAGCCACCGGCGGTAACATGAAGACAACTAATGAGTATTATAGCGAATGTAAGCTTCATAATCCGGACGAACTTTAGGAAAAGCGGGTCCCTGCCGAAACTCAGCGGAATTCCGTTTTTTTTCATACTTTGTTAATTGGAAGGTTAAATAATAGGTGTTTCCTGCGCCTAAACAGGAAAGCTCATTTCAGCCTGTATTTTACCTGGCGGAATTCCCGCGCCAACGGGATTCCGCTTTTTATAGTAAGGCTATGAACTGTTGTTATTCATTTGCAATCGTTTTGATTTTAAAATCATCTTGCTATCGTTATTTTATTACCATGTATGGTATAATGAAAAGGGGTTGTAACACTCATAGCAAACAGGGCATCCTTTACCGATTCAGTGGTAAAATGGCCCGACATGTGCTCGGTCTTTAATTTTGCATCTTTAAATTCGATCTCCACATTGTACCAGCGCTCCATTTTTTCAGCTATTTCAGCGAACAGTTCATTGTCAAAAATCAATTTGTTTTGCACCCACGCTGTTTCTATTACTGTGGTATCATCTTGCCCATGGGTTAATTCGCTATAGGCCGCAAAGGGTTGATTATTGGTTGAATTGTTTTCTTTACCTGTTGTTGCTGCATGCACCGCTTCGTTCTTTACCACCAGCTTTTCGTTGGGTTGCAGCATAAATTTTTTTCCGGGGCGGTTATGCACCAAAACTTCTACTTTGCCATGTACCAGGCTGGTTTCTGTTTGCTTATCCTTTGGATAGGCTTTTACATTAAAAACAGTGCCTAATACCCGCACATCAATATATTGGGTATGGATAATAAAAGGCACCCGTTGTTCTGTACCGGGAATGGTTACCGGCTTTACTTCAAAAAAGGCTTCCCCACTCAATGCTACCTCGCGCATGTTGCCGCCAAAATCTTTATTATAGGTAAGTTTACTGCCTGCATTTAACCAAACCTTTGAACCATCGGGCAGGTTGATGGTGGTTTTGGAACCATTGGGCGTACTCACTTCATAGGGTTCGCTGTTTTTTGCTACGGAAAAAGGGCGGGCAGCTGCTGCCCGTTTTGTTAAAGCGTTATACCAATACAAACTGGTTACCATGAGTACAGCAGTTGCTATACTTACGATCAGTAATTTTTTTCGGAAATGCCTGTGCGTGGTTGTGTATATATAATCGGGTTGAAGTTCGGGGTCGTCTTTGGGGCGGTCCCAGTCGGTGGTGGTTTCTTTTAATCTGTTTACATGACGATTAAAGGCCTCCTCTGCATCATTATTTACAGGGGTGGGCAAATTCCATAAGTCAGTTATGTTTTGAAGCGCATAATGCATGTCGGGGTCGCTACGCAACAGACCTTCCAGTTCAGTCAATTCTTCGGCACTTGCCTCACCAGCCAGTTTTTTACCAATTAAAAACCAGGTTCTGTCCTTACTCATGTGTATAATAGATATACAACTAAGGACACTGCTTTAGAAAGCATACCCCCAAAGGGTGAACAAATTTTTTTACATAGGTAGTTTTAAGAAGACAGGGTAGTACGAATATCGAAATGAATGGCCAGCCCTATTTTTTTGATAGCAATAGCCATTTGATTTTCAACTGTTTTTATAGAAAGATGCAAAAGGTCTGCCACCTCCCGGTATTTAAGCCCATCCTCTTTTATCAGTTTAAAAATTAGTTGGCAGCGGGGCGGCAGGTCATTAACAGCTTTTTGAACCCGGTTCATCATTTCGGCAGTAAGCATTAATTTTTCAGGGTTGAAATAAATACTTTGCAGCTGCACCAAGTATTGCTCGGGTTGTAGAAAGATCTTTTTTTGGGCGCGGAGATAGTTGAGGGCTCCGTTTTTGGTACTTATAAAAAGGTATAGCTTGAGGTTATGGATACGGATAAGTCCGGCTCTTTTTTTCCAGATCTTTATAAATACGTCAGAAACGACTTCTTCGGCCACTTCGGGGGAACGGACAAATGAGGTAGCAAATTGGTGCAGGGATTTATAGAACAAGGCAAACAATTGCTTGTAGGCTAACTGATCGTCGTAAAGCGCAATACACTTTTGCAGTTCCTGGATGTTGGTGCTGGCAAGCATAATAAAAAACTGCTAATCGTTCTGAAAAAAAGACCAAATGGGTCTCCGGAATGCTGCTGCTAAGATAATTTAAAAATTAAATGAGATTTCTGATTGGTACTGCCTGAATTTTTCTAATTTTGCTGCTCTCTAAACAGAAAGCTCTTTTTTCAAAATATTTCCGACCACATCGGAATGGATCCTTAGCTCAGACGGTTAGAGCATCTGACTCATAATCAGAGGGTCGCTGGTTCGATCCCAGCAGGATCCACACACAGTTCTTATTTCATCGTTGGCTTCTCTCCAAAATAATTATCGGGAGGGTTAGAGTACACCTTACACCAATCAGCCAGTTCTTTGGTCGATTAAAACAGGGACTCTGTAGTGTTAATCTTTTAGTTTGAACGTATCGTTGCCCGATAGAGACCGGAACGGTTCGAAAAAAAGTCAACCAATTACCTCTTTTGCCCATGGCAGTGCTATGGGCATTTTTGTAACCTTAACCTTTCATTAACCC
>CBIMFG010000968.1:0-2874 GCA_966243125.1 uncultured Niastella sp. | reverse complement strand
TCTTCCAATGCTACGTTGGTAGTGTAATCGTCGTACCCATAACATAGAATATGGGTGGCCGTTTCTTTGGGTTGAACCAGGGCTGCCAGATCGAGCAGGCGAACGCCCTTCCAGTTCATATTTAATTTACTCCAGGTAGTAACACAATGAAAGTCGGAGGTATCATCTGTTTGTGGCAGGGCCATAAAATCGTCCCAGGTTAATGTTACAGGGTGCTCTACTTCCCCATCAATCACCAGTTGCCATTCCGATAACGGTACCTCGGGTTGAATGCCCAGGTCCAGCACCGGCCACTTGCGGGTTTCGGTTTGTCCAACCGGAATTACCGGCATGCCATGGCGGTTTGTTTTACCAGTACCCATGGGCTTGGCATCGGCTACTGAAGGCGTATTTTTTATTTTTTCCTCGAACCGGTTTTTCAATTTCATGCGGGCTTCCACAATGCGGTTGAGTTTGTCTGATTGTTCCATGTTGATGAAATTACCAATAATGTATATCTATAACAAAAAACAAACACCGTTCCAGAATAAATGAAGAATGAGGAATGAAAAACAGAGAAATGAAAAAGTGAAAACCCCAAACAAAGAACATAGAACTCAGAATTCTGAACCTGGAACCTGAAACCTGAAACTAAAACTGCAACCAACAACCGGAATTATTGAAGAAACTGTATGGAATTATTTAGCGACGGCATCTAAGTAAAAAATAACTGCGTATGAACTCCTTAGCCTTGCCCGTTGTTCATCCGGCCTTTCAAAAACTGAAACGCGCTGGTCGTTTATTACACTTGGCCGCAGGTGGTTTAATTCTTGTACATGCCCTGTCACATTTAAATCAGCCGCACAGCAGCCCTGTTTTTTTGGGTTGTTTGGTATTTATGGCGGTTGATATTTTTATACTGGCCATGGCCGGAAAAAACATTGCGGCCGATCTGCCGCTGGTGAATCTGTTCTTTCGTCTCATCGAGATCATCTTTTTTCTGGGTATTGGCATTACCGCCTGCATCCACAGCGAATGGATAGTGGGTGCCGGGCACGCCCTTATGAGCGCTGCTTATGGTTACCTGTTCTGGTGCGAAAAACGGATGATTAGCGAGGAATTTGTGGCTATTCACCATACCGGCATCACCATTCCCGCCCTGCCCGAAAGCCGTTTTTTTATTTGGGCCAACATCAATCGCATTGAGGCTCAATACGATTCCATAACAATTGACGCTTCCGGCGATAAAAAGTACCATTTTGACCTTCAAAAAAATCTTCAATTCGAAGAACTCGATCAAATTCACGAATTTTGCAGGCATTATTTAAAACAGCTTTAAGCGGAAAGCCTTAAGCTGTAAGCCGGAAAACGCGAACTGTATTTGCTTACAGCTTATAGCTTAAGGCTTATAGCTTTGATTTTTAGTGCTGAAGATTTGAAAAAGAACAAAATGTCTGTATTAACGAGTTCTCCGTATTTATTGTATTCCGACGGAAAAGGAAACATTTTTGAGGATACCACATTGTATACTACCGGCCGCGCCGGCTGGGACGCTTACGAGGTGCCGGTTGAAGACTGGATCGACTTGCCCGATGGCGGCTCCCTGTACGAATTACCCGGTCGCCGGGGCATTGGTATTGACGTAATAACCGGCGAAATGCGTTTGTGTGATAAGGGCTGGGCCGTGGCGGCATTTATTCCCCCCGCCCATACCGGTTTGTACCTGGCCGCTTACGAAACAGCGCCCGATGCGCCTACCCTGCCCCTGTTTTGTTATACTGCAGTAGGCTGGCATGATGAAAAGTTTTTTGTGCCGGCAGTGCGTATTGAACAGGACATCCGGCAGGAATGTGCCGGTTTTGAACCCGAAACCATTCAGGCGGGGGTTGAAAAATTCCTGAAAGCCTACCCCCACAACCGCCTGGTAAAACACCTGGCCGATAATTGTTGCTTAACGTATCATTGTCCGGCCGCCCGTAACTATTTTATGGGCCGTTGGGAATGTCCCATCCCTTCTTCACCCGCCTGTAATGCCAATTGCATTGGTTGTATCTCGTTTCAACCGCAGGAAGAAGAAATTGTATCTACCCAGGACCGCCTCACGTTTAAACCCACTGCTGAAGAAATTGTGGAATTTACCGTTCCGCACCTGGAATCGGCGCCCTATCCCATTGTGAGTTTTGGCCAGGGTTGTGAAGGCGAACCCCTGCTGATGTGGGAAACCATTCGCGAAAGCATTATTGAAATGCGTAAGCATACCAGCAAGGGCAGCATCAACATCAATACAAACGGTTCAAAACCCGCTGCCGTAAAAGCGTTGTGCGAAGCCGGATTGAATTCCATTCGCGTAAGTATGAACTCGGCGCGCAAACATATTTACGAAGCGTACTACCGCCCCAATAACTATCAGTTTGAAGATATTGTTGAAAGTTTAAAAGTAATGCGCAGCTACAATGGCTGGGCCAGCATCAATTATTTTGTATTTCCGGGTATGACGGATTGTGAAGAAGAATACGAAGCCCTGCGCAAACTGATCATCGAAACTGACCTGAGCATGATCCAGTGGCGTAATTTTAACATAGATCCTGATTGGTACATGGGCAAAATAGGCGCTTATGAAACCGGCGACATGCTGGGGGTAAAACAATTGCAGGAATTGATCCATGAGGAATTTCCGAACGTAAAGTTTGGTTATTTCAACCCCTCAATGGAACGCATACGGGGAAACTACGAAGAAGATTTCGCGCATTAAGCGAAGCGTTATACGAAAATAATAAAAGCCTCCCGATAAAATCGGGAGGCTTTTATTATAAAACACTCTATGATGATTGACTGAACTTCGAACCAGATTACTTGATCTTATTGATCACAGTTTCAGAAACAACACTGTTGCTT
>CBIMFG010000967.1:0-2881 GCA_966243125.1 uncultured Niastella sp. | reverse complement strand
AGGACAGATTTGCCAGCAAGTATTACGATGCTGTAACCGTTGGCATCGACTTTACTGCGCGCGACATTCAAAATGAGTTGAAAGAAAAAGGGTTGCCCTGGGAAAAAGCAAAAGCCTGGGATAATTCAGCTGTGATTGGCAAGTGGATCCCATTTACGAATGTCAAAAACAAAAAAGACATCAACTTCTGTTTATATAAAAACAAGGAACTGGTGCAACAGGGAAATTCAGGGTTAATGATGAATAACTTTGATAAAGTAGTAGCCTATATCAGCAACTACTTTTCAGTTAACATCGGCGACCTCGTATTTACCGGTACACCGGCGGGCGTTGGCGAATGTGTGGTTGGTGACGAGCTGGAAGCCTTTATTGAGGACGATAGCTTATTAAGTTTAGAGATCAAATAACAAATAGATCATCATTTCAAGGAAATAGCCTTTCCCGATTCTTCGGGAGAGGCTTTTTTATTGTCTTAACCGGGATGCATGTGATATGCGGGATAGCTGGGAAATTTGAGCCTTAACCTATCCTTAATCCCAGAAATCCCAAAAATCCCATCAATCTCAGTCTAACTAACAGTTGTTATTCCTATTTTTGCCGGTTATCTATGATGCACACTGATACATTATTGAAAGCTTACCGGCTCATGTGTACCGCAAAAGCCATGGCCGATACCTATGAAGCAAACCGCGCCATTTGCAAATACGTTCATTCAACGTCACGAGGCCATGAAGCCATTCAATTGGCCGCAGCCTTTCAATTACTACCCTGTGACTATGTAAGCCCGTATTACCGGGATGAGAGCATTCTGCTGGGGCTGGGTTTTACGCCCTATCAGTTAATGCTGCAACTGCTGGCCAAACGCGACGATATCTTTACCGGCGGCCGCGAATACTATTCCCACCCCAATTACCGCGGGGCCGATAAACCCACTATTATACACCAGAGCAGCGCTACCGGTATGCAGGTCATCCCCACCACCGGCGTAGCCCAGGGGATAAACTATCTTGAACAAATAAATTCCGATAAATTAATAAAAGGCCCCAATGGCGAATTACCTGTGGTAATATGTTCGTTGGGCGATGCCAGTGTAACCGAAGGCGAGGTAAGCGAAGCATTTCAGTTTGCGATCCTGAAAAAGCTGCCGGTGATTTACCTGGTACAGGATAATAACTGGGGCATAAGCGCTACATCCGATGAAGTGCGGGTAATGGATGCCTATGACTACGCAGCAGGCTTTCCCGGCCTTGATCGCGTACGGATAGACGGCAGCAATTTTGAAGAAAGCTTCGATACCATGCACCGCGTGGTACAGTATGTTCGCCAACATAGAACGCCTTACCTGGTGCAAGCCAAAGTGCCTTTACTGGGCCATCATACCAGTGGGGTGCGCCGGGAGTTTTACCGCACGCAGGACGACCTGGAAAAACATGCAGTGAACGATCCGTTACCCAAACTGCGGCTAAGGTTATTACAGTTTGGGATTGATTCGCTACAATTACAAAGCATAGAAAAGGAAGCATGGACAGCCGTGAACGAGCAGTTTCAAAAGGCGGCTGAAGCTCCTGAACCAGATACGGCAACTGTAATGGACCATGTGTTTGTACCAACGCCTGTTACTGAGGAAAAAGGACAAAGGCAACCAGTCGGCAATGAAAAGATAATTATGGTTGATGCGGCTTTGTTTGCCATCAGGGAAATAATGGAAGATTACCCCGAGGCCCTGTTGTATGGCCAGGATGTTGGCAGGCGGCTGGGTGGTGTTTTTCGCGAGGCGGCCACACTGGCAGAAAAATTCAGCGATACCCGCGTTTTCAATACCGCTATTCAGGAAGCATACATCATTGGTTCAACCGTAGGCATGAGTGCCGTAGGTGTAAAACCAATCGTTGAAGTACAATTTGCCGATTACATTTATCCCGGCTTTAATCAATTGGTGACAGAGATCTCCAAATCGAGTTACCTCACCTGTGGTAAATTCCCTGTTTCAACAGTAATACGCGTGCCTATTGGCGCCTATGGAGGCGGTGGGCCCTATCACAGCGGAAGTGTTGAAACAACGTTGCTTTCAATAAAAGGCATTAAGGTTGTTTATCCCTCCAATGCGGCAGATATGAAAGGTTTAATGAAGGCTGCATTCCTTGACCCCAATCCGGTAGTAATGCTTGAACACAAGGGATTATACTGGAGCAAAGTACCAGGAACAGAAGATGCAAAAACAATTGAGCCATCGCGGGATTATGTTTTGCCATTAGGAAAAGCAGCATTGGTATTAGCTGCCGATGAAGCAAATATAACTAACGGCGAATCGTGTTGTATTATAACCTATGGCATGGGGGTATACTGGGCACGTTCAGCAGCAAAGCATTTCCCCGGCCAGGTAGATGTTATTGATTTGCGTACCTTATTCCCTTTAGATGAAGAGCTCATCTTCGAAAGGGTAAAGAAACATGGTAAATGTTTGGTACTTACTGAAGAGCAACAGAACAATTCCTTTGCTGAAGCATTGGCTGGAAGGATCTCTTATACCTGTTTTCAATGGCTCGATGCGCCTGTTACCGTTATGGGCGCATTAAATGTACCGGCAGTACCTATGAACATGCAATTGGAACAAGCTATGTTACCTAACAGTGAAAAAGTGGCGGCAAAAATTAAACAGCTACTGCACTCGTAAAAAACGAGCCATACATACTCTACAAGATAATTTTACTTCTTCTCTTATTCTACAAGATAAGTAGGTTGTATCGTACATCCTAACCATCTGCCGTTTGTAATATTTTAACACGGAGTGTATACTAAAAATTGTCTTATTTACGTAGAGTTACGTACTTCAAACACCTAAGCAGCCATGAAAAACAGATATCTGAAAGGTGCCCATCTT
>CBIMFG010000966.1:0-2881 GCA_966243125.1 uncultured Niastella sp. | reverse complement strand
CAACCCATTGTAGGTTTTATCTTGCTTATCATCAAAGATCTTTTCAATCACCGGAGGCGGGTACACCACACCGCTACTGCCCTGATACACTCTTTTTTCAAAGAACATCGGGTTTTTATCGGGTGCTCCGATGCCATAGGTAGGTATGGTTACGTTTTCCTGCCACACTTTTACTGTTGAATTAGCCATTGCATTTTGGTTGATACTATTAATGAAAGGTTTGTCCGCTTATTTCTTCTAAGGTTTTTCCTTTGGTTTCGGTGATGCGGTTCCGAACAAACAAAAATCCGAGTGCACAAACACCGGCATAGATATAGAACGGAACATAGGTGCCGAGTTTTTTAGCCAGTATGGGGTAGGTAAATACCAGTAAAAAGTAAGCGGCCCATAATGCCAGTACCGCTATAGTAGTAGCACGCGCCCTGAGGTGATTGGGAAATATTTCTGCAATAAGCACCCAGGTTACGGGCGCCAGTGAAGTTGCATACAGCGCAATACCTATTAATACAAAAACCGATACCATACCCGCCGCAGCCTGGTTTTGTAACAACAACGCCAGCACCACATAAATAACAGCTAACCCCGCAGCCCCGGCCAGCATCAAAGGTTTGCGGCCCAGTTTATCAACCTGCCACATAGCCAGAATGGTAAACAATAAATTCACCGCGCCAATAGAAACCGTTTCAAACAATTGTTGATTCAAATTAGCGCCCACTGATTCAAAAATGGTTGAGGTATAATTAAACACTACATTAATGCCACAGAACTGTTGGAACACGGCGAGAATGATACCCGGAATTATAAACCTGCGCACCGATGGCGACCAGATGCCAGCCAGCGATACAGCTGGCGCGCCCTGTAATGATCTTTTTATATCTGTTACTGTATGTTCTGCATAGTCAGGATCACCGATCTTGCCTAAAATGCGTCTTGCCTTTTCCTGTTGATTGGCCTGCATTAACCAACGCGGACTTTCAGGCAACCACAATACGCCTAACAGAAAAAACAAAGAAGGTACCGCACCCAGGCCAAACATCCATCGCCAGGCATTGACGCCGGAATCGGCCAGAAAATAATTTACGAGGTTGGTTATTAAAATACCAATTACAATGGTAAGCTGATTGATAGCCACATTGCGGCCACGCACCGGGGCAGGCGAAATTTCTGCAATGTACATGGGACTTAACATGGAAGCCATACCCACACCAATACCTGCTGCTAACCGCATGGTAATAAAAACACCCAATGATTTTGACAGGGCCATGCCTACAGAGGACAGAGCAAAGATGATAGCGGCGGTCATTAACCCAGGTCTGCGGCCATATTTATCGGCCAGCGACCCGGCAATTAAACAACCTACAATGCACCCCAATGCCAGGGAGCCGGTAAGTAACCCTTCTTTCCAGGGTTCCGCCAAATCAAAGGTATTTTTCAGAAAGGGCAGCGCGCCGGAGATCACGGCAAAATCAAATCCAAACAAGTAACCACCCAGTGCTGAAATAAAAGAAATAGCTATGATGTAGCTGGAATTAAAACGATGTTGGGTCATGACAAACAATAGTTTTGATCGTATGGCAATTATTATACAAATATGCCGGATAGCAGCATGCAGGGAAATAGAGATTATTATTTATTTGATGGACAATATTATTTTCGGGGGTATGATTTATCTATTATATTTATAGACAAATTACAGAAACTGCCTGCCATGCCTGTACCTAAAAAAAGCGAAGGTTTTCAGGGCCAACGGTCCATTGTGCTTCCCAGAAAGATCGTAACAGAATTCAGCAACAGCCATACCATTGCTTCAGGCTTATACATTACAGATATTGGTTATTACCCCAAGGCAAAATATCATTACCGGCAGCGCACCCATGGCAGCGACCAGCATATTCTTATTTATTGTTTGGAAGGCAAAGGCCGTGTACAGGTGCAAAAGAACAGTTATGACCTGCAGCCGGGTTCATTCATCATTATACCAGCAGGCGCAGCGCATAGTTATGCTTCGGCCGAGGAAGACAGCTGGACAATTTACTGGATCCACTTCACCGGATCGCAATCTAAAAAAATGGTGGAAGCTTTAAAGCAAAAGATAAACGGTTATTGCAGTCGCGTAGCGTTCAAACAAAAGCGGCTCGATCTTTTTGATGATATGTATGCCTGCCTGGAACGTGGTTACGGGAACGACAACTTGAGTTATGCCAATATGTGTATGCATCATTTTATTTCCACCTTTTTGTACGACGATCAATTTAACCTGGCAGAAAAAGCACATGCCGATGATCCCGTTGAATTGTCCATTAGTTTTATGCAGCAGCATATTGCCAAATCATTGTCGCTGGAAGCCATTGCCAAATCGGTTAACTTTTCTGCATCGCATTACTCAGCTTTATTCCGCAAAAAAACGGGCTTTGCGCCCATCGAGTATTTCAATCATTTAAAAATACAACTGGCCTGTCAATACCTTCATTTTACTGAACTACGTGTTAAAGAGATCGCTGATAAACTGGGCATTGAAGACCCTTATTATTTTTCGCGGTTATTTACCAAGTTAATGGGCATGTCGCCCAATCAGTACAGGACTAGTAAGCAGTAGCACCGCCTCAAATATGTACAAATACACGCAAACTACCCTCGCCCACCTTGATCAAAATCAAAACTTCGACTGAAAGCTACAATCCTGCGGCAGATATTTATCTTATCCTTATTTTTGAAACTTACGATCGTTAGTTATTTATACTTTAGCTTTAAAAGACTAAAAACCTTGCTGTTATGGGAAAATTTGTAATTACTAAACGGGTAGATGGGGACTTCATGTTTAGTTTAAAAGCGGGGAATGGCGAAACCATTCTTAATAGTGAAGGCTTTACCACCAAATCTA
>CBIMFG010000965.1:0-2883 GCA_966243125.1 uncultured Niastella sp. | reverse complement strand
GGCTATAACTTTCATATATGTAAATTGAATTTAACTGATTGATTCCAGCTTTGGGCAAGTTTAGCGATCTCGCAATCGGTCAATTGTCTTTTGTACAAACGTACTTCATCCAATTTACCATCTATGGAAACAATGTCGTTCGACCACCAGCCACCGATCATCAGGTCGCCGTTGTCGCACTTTTTAGCGTTTGCAAATGGTCTTGTTTTGGTGCTTTGCAGCTTGCCGTCAACATATAACTTTTCAACGCCATTCACAAACGAAGCCAACACATTATACCATCTGCCTGCTTGCATGGTTTCATTGGTATAAACAGCGCCACTGGGATCGTAGGCGTCTTTATTTGAGCAGGGATCAGTTCCGGGTGTTACGCCCCAGTTCCACTTATTGTCTGAAGGCTGGCTGCAATGTACGCCGTAAGACAATGAGGCGCCGGTTTGAAAATTGATCTTGCTCACCGTTACATGCCGGCGATTAATGGTTTTTACCATTACCTGGAAAGAAGTGGTAACCGTATCTGCATTCAGCTTACTGTTGCCGGGAACAATAATGTAATCATTTACCCCATCAAATTCTGCAGCACTATTGGTTCTGCCCAAAAAATCGGCAGCAAGGTGTGCGCCGTTCATGGCAGTACCATTGTTACCATTGCCACTTGAATCATTAAAATTACCATTGAAGGGATAATAAGCCAGCAGGCCCTGGGTAAGATTGGTTTTGCAGGTACTATCCCCGGTTGGGTTATCACAAGTTTTACAATCTTCACAATCTTTCTTACAGGCAAATAATGCAGACAAAAGAAATGCACTGATTACTATTTTTTTCATGCTATAAAAGGGTTGGTTTTAAAGGTATTAACTAGTAAAAATAATAAACCTCTGTTATTATCCTAATTAAACCGATAAACGTGCAGAAAAGGGTTATAACCGTGTTGATTTGGGCAATAAGTGTGTGAAGGGCAGCTGAAAGGTAAAAGCCTAAAGCTAAAAGCAAATACAGCATTTACGACGCTTTAGGCTTTCAGCTTTAAGCTTTCACCTTGCTCTTTTCCACCGATAAAAACGCTAAAAACTTTTCCAGTCCCTTTCTTTTTTCAGGCGTTAGTTCATAACTGATGTGTTTGGTATAATAAGCGTGCAGGTCAAAAACGGGGTAAGGGTTCTCGGCCACCGCATCATCAATATGTTGCAGCCCCAGTTTATTGGCCGAATTAAAGGCTTCAATAAAATCAACAGGTAAAGGCTTGTTGCTTACCCAGGCGGCAAAAACAAAGGGTGAACCGGTCATTTCAATCCAGGCTTCGCCCAGGTCGTAGATGTAGGCAGAACGCTTTCTTTGTTCCAGCGCGCGGTCGCCAATAACCACTCCGGCAGTAGTACCTTTTATTTGTGAGCGGTAATCGTCTTTGGTATCAACCAGCTCCACGTCCATTTTCCAGAACTTGCGCAACAACACTTTGGCCAAAGCCACAGAGGTACGGCTTTGGTAATCGAGCAGTACTTTTTCTACCTTTTCCAACGGAACTTCACTAAAGATGGCTACAGACGCCACGGGACCTTCACAACCAATACAGTAATCGGTAATAATATGATGCTCTTTCAGGTGCGGGATCACCGCCACAGGAACCAGGCCCACATCAATTGTTCCCTCCACCAGCATACGGGCAATATTGGCAGGATAATCATCTATCAACAACAACTGGTCAACCACCGGCGCACGCTGAATTCCATATATTAAAGGCTTCGCATTGAGATAATTAACAATTCCAACCTTAATCTTATTCAATTGATTTAATTTTGCGGGCACAAAGGTACTCGACGTATCTTAATAAACAACAATTGTTCATGGAACTAAAAGCACTCACGGCCATCTCCCCTATTGACGGTCGCTATCGTCATCAGGTTCAACATCTTGACGAATATTTCTCTGAATTTGCATTAATTAAATACCGCGTACTGGTAGAAGTGGAGTATGTGCGGTTCCTGGCCGACAAGAAATTCTTTTCTTTGTCTGCTGCGCAGAAAAAAGCCCTGCAGGAAGTTTGTGACAACTTTTCGGTTGACGACGCCCTGAAAATAAAGGACACGGAAAAGATCACCAACCACGACGTAAAAGCCGTGGAATACTTTTTAAAAGAAAAAATGGCTGCTATGGATGCCGAAGCCATCCAGGAATGGGTGCATTTTGGCCTTACCTCGCAGGATATTAATAATACCGCCATTCCCCTTTCGTGGAAACAGGCTATCGAGATCGAGTACCTGCCCGCCGTGTTGAACTTTAACCGCCAGCTGGAAATACTGGCTACCGATTGGAAAGAGGTGCCCATGCTGGCCCATACCCACGGACAGCCCGCCAGCCCTACCCGTTTGGGTAAGGAAATTATGGTGTTTGTTGAACGCATCGGCAACCAGGTTGAACAGGTGATCTCAGTACCCGTTACCGCCAAGTTCGGCGGCGCCACCGGTAACTGCAACGCCCATGCGGTGGCCTTCCCCGAAAAAGACTGGGTCACTGTAGGGAATGAATTTGTGGAAGGCGTATTGGGTTTGCAACGCCAGCAGTTTACCACACAAATTGAACACTACGATAACCTGGCCGCGCATTTTGATGCCATGAAACGCATCAACAACATTCTCATAGATCTTTGCCGCGACATTTGGACCTATATTTCCATGGAATACTTTAAACAGCGTACGCTGAAGGGCGAAATAGGCTCCAGCGCCATGCCACATAAAGTAAACCCCATCGACTTTGAAAATGCCGAAGGTAACCTCGGCATCGCCAATGCCTTGTTAGAGCACCTGGCCGCCAAATTACCGGTAAGCCGTTTGCAACGCGACCTTACAGATTCTACGGTGTTGCGCAACATCGGCGTCACGGGCT
>CBIMFG010000964.1:0-2883 GCA_966243125.1 uncultured Niastella sp. | reverse complement strand
CTGGATGAACTGGTTCAAAAATTCTCCATTGATCGCGTTCATAAAGGCGGCGCCAAGTTCGACTTTGAAAAAGCGAAATGGTTCAACCATGAATATATCAAGAAGGCAGATGCCGGCAGTCTGAAAGCAGATGTACGCCGCATTCTTGCCAACAATGGCATTTCAATTATTGACGATGAGCAACTGGAAAAAGTGATCGCCCTGGTAAAAGAGCGTTGCACTATGTTGTCTGATTTTATGGAGCAGGCAGGTTTCTTTTTTCAAACTCCGCAAACATGGGATGTGGATGCCATAAAACCCAAATGGAACGATGCCAAGCAAACCTTCTTTGGTGATGTTATAAATTACCTGCAACAACAAACCAACTGGAATGGCGCCGATCTGGAACATGGGTTTAAAGAACTGGCCGCCGCCAAACAAATAAAAGCCGGTGAGGTATTATTGCCATTGCGCATAATGCTCGTTGGTGGTAAATTTGGTCCGGGGGTGTTTGATATAGCAAGTATTATTGGGAAGGAAGAGACTGTTGGGAGAATTAAGAAAGTATTGGAGTTATTGTAATAAAAAATGCTTGCAGCTTCAAGCCACAAGCTTCAAGCTGCAAGCAAATACAATTTCTGAATAGGTCCTAATCATTAAACCTGCTGCCGTGAGAAACTTCAAAGAACTTAAGATTTGGCAAAATGGTATTGAAATCGCTCTAAAGACTTATCGGTTAACGGAAACATTTCCTAAAGAAGATAAGTATGCAATCGTTCAACAAATGAACAGAGCAAGCGTTTCTATCCCTTCAAATATTGCAGAAGGCAGTAGTAGAAAGAGCCAAAAGGACTATTCAAGGTTTATTGATATTGCAATTGGTTCAACCTTTGAATTAGAAACTCAGATCTTAATAGCCGAGAAACTAAAAAAAGGCGATCAACAGTTATTACAAGAGCTAAAAAAGGCATTAATCGAAGAACAAAAAATGCTCAATGGA
This sequence comes from uncultured Niastella sp., assembly GCA_966243125.1. Lineage (GTDB taxonomy): Bacteria > Bacteroidota > Bacteroidia > Chitinophagales > Chitinophagaceae > Niastella. Next base: position 1,904 of record CBIMFG010000964.1, on the reverse strand, counting down.
TTTCAAAATTCACTCACGTTCAACAAGCTTTCTTAATAACGAAATCCTGGATTTTGCTTGCAGCCTGAAGCTTGCGGCTTGCAACTTCCCTCTTAAAAGCTCCTATGTTTAACAACCCACTCATTTATATATGATGCTATTTCGGTAGTTGGCGTTCCCGGTGCAAATAGCTTCCCTACGCCCATCGAATTCAGCTCCTGCATATCTTCTTCAGGAATAATTCCACCACCCGTAAGCAGTACATCATTCATTCCCTTTTCTTTCATCAATGCCACTACTTTAGGGAAAACGGTCATGTGTGCGCCAGACAGAATACTAATTCCAATAGCGTCCACGTCTTCCTGTAACGCGGCATTCACTACCATTTCAGGGGTTTGCCTAAGGCCGGTATAAATCACCTCCATTCCCGCATCACGCAGGGCGGTGGCAATTACCTTGGCGCCCCGGTCGTGCCCATCGAGCCCAACCTTGGCTACCAGTACCCGTAACGGGCGATTAACTTTTTGAGTCATGCAAGCAACATTTAAGTGCTCAAAAATACGTTAAAACGCTTCATTAAGTTTAGATTTACAACCAATAGTATTGTATACATAAAAACCTGTTACATGTATTCTATCATAACTACATCGATTGAAAATGCTATCATGACCATTATTATCAACCGGCCCGATAAATTAAATGCACTAAATAAAGCCGTGTTTGATGATTTGAATACAGCCCTTGATGAAATTTATAATAATCCTGCAATAAGAGCTGCCATCATCATTGGCGGTGGCGTAAGGGCATTTGTAGCCGGCGCTGATATCAGCGAATTTCAGGGATTAACACACAGTGAAGGAATGCAACTCGCACAAAGAGGCCAGGATGTTTTCAAAAAAATTGAAGATTGCCCCAAACCTATTGTAGCAGCCGTAAATGGGTTTGCATTGGGTGGTGGTTGCGAACTGGCCATGGCCTGTCATATAAGAGTAGCGGGAGACAACGCCCGGTTTGGTCAGCCCGAAGTAAACCTGGGTTTGATACCCGGTTATGGCGGCACCCAGCGCTTAACACAACTCATTGGTAAAGGAAGAGCCATTGAATTACTGATCACCGGTAATATGATTGATGCGAATACAGCCCTTCAATACGGACTGGTAAATTATGTAGTACCATTGGATAATGTGTATGAAAAAGCCAAATCAATTTTAGAACTGGTGAATACCAAAGCACCGCTGGCCGTTGGCCGTTGCATAAAAGCTGCCAATGCGGTTTTTGATAATACAAAAGATGGCTATGCTGAAGAAGTAAAACTCTTTGGGGAGTGTTTTGGAACAGAAGATATGGTGGAAGGTACCAGTGCGTTTTTAGAGAAAAGAAAAGCTAACTTCTCAGGAAAGTAAAGCCATAAGCTGTAAGCTGTAAGCCTTAAGCAAATACAGTGCGCGGCCATGCAGCGGTGTATTGCTTATAGCTTAAGGCTTACAGCTTGTATTTTCACGCAACCGTTTGCTTCCTTTTTCATCCTTTAGTTTGTATACCTTGGATCAACTATATGGAAAAGAAACTCCCTACCATAAAAGAGATCGCCCGCCGGTTGAATATTTCCGCCTCAACTGTTTCCCGTGCTTTGCACGATCACCCCAGTATTGGCCTGCGAACAAAAATGGCGGTAAAAAAGCTGGCTGCGGAACTGAACTATGAACCCAATCAAACCGCTATCTTTTTCAAACAGCGAAAAACATTCACCATCGGCCTGGTACTGCCCAACCTGCGGGAAGAGTTTTTTTCTGCCGCCATCAATGGCATTGAAGATGTAGCACTCGATCATAATTACATTGTACTCATAGGCCAAAGCCACGACGATCTGGCGCGCGAACAAAAACTGGTGGAAACGATGAAGAACCACCGGGTAGATGGCATGC
>CBIMFG010000963.1:0-2890 GCA_966243125.1 uncultured Niastella sp. | reverse complement strand
CTGTGCTAAAGGGAAGGGTATATATTGGTAGCCAGTTATCATTCTCACTACCGCGGATCCATACTCTGTTATTAGTTGCTGCGAAATCGATGCCCTGGTTTTGAACATAAAAAGAGAGCCATAACTGCGCACCACCGGTGTAGTTGCTCAGGTTAAAGGTAGTAATGAGGCTATCGGTTTGAACACTGCCTGTGTATATTATCTGATCGAGTGTGATTGCCCGGTTACCGGTTCTTGCTATACCGGTATTTATAAAGGGGCGGGCACGGCCATTACTGCTGCCTGCAAAGAAATCGCAACGATCGAGGCCGGTAAAACCAAGCGCCCCGGTGGTATAACTTTCCGGGGTGGCGCTTTCAAATCCTTCGGTATAAGAAGGGCTTAACAGAATAGGGTCGTTTCTTAAATTCTTTACTACTGTTACCAGGGTATCATTGAGGTGCGAGGGATCGCTGCCATAATCAACCCATGTTTTTATGGTATAAGTTCCTTCAACAGAGAAATCATAGGCGCCAGTAAATGTATAAGTACAAGTGCCGTTGGCTGCTATGGTTTGTGTGGTGCTTTCTGTTACAGGTGTTTCGCCGTTTACCTGGTAACAAACGTTGAACGTTCCTGATGAAGAAGCCGACCCTATATTTTTAATGCGAACCTGTGGCGTAGCAATGCCTAATTGTGAGGCTGTAAACTTACGGCCGGTAACAGGTGCTATCAGCAATTCAGGTGTAAGATCGTTGTCAAAAGTGGGAGAGGCGCAAGCGCCGCCGGTAGGAATTATACTTTTGCCAATGGCGCGCCGGCCGGGTGATGAATTCATTACCGCCCGTACCGAAAACCAGTAGGTGCTGTCTTTATTCAAGCCGCCCAGTGAATAACTGGCGCCTGTTGTATTGGCTATCACAGTCATTTCCTGACCCTTTAATAGCATAACATCGTAACTGGTAGCGCCGGGTACTGCGGTCCAACTCATGTTAACATAACCTGTACAGGCATTGGTAACAGTTAAAACAGGTTGACCTAAGATTGTGAAAGGACCGGTTACTGCAGAATACGAAGTTCCGTTACGGCTTATGCGTATTAATGCCTTATCAGTAGCTACATTAGGAGTTGGATAATAAATAGACCGGTAGGATGCAGGAATATTAGTGACGGCGTTTGTCCAGTTACTTCCATTATCATAAGAAATTTCAATCGTATAATCGTTGGCGCCGCCGTCGGAGGCTACCCAGCGAATGTACTCATTAGCATTGGGAAGCCAGGTATCACCAGTGAAAGGAGAAATTATTTTTATTTCAGGTGCAATTACCTGGTAAGTTACTACATAATCCTGTGGCCCTTGCGGTACACTGGCGCCGGTAATTGTAACGGTGAAATCACCGGCCGGTGGGTTATTGATAACTACCTGCTCAATATTATTCAGATTATCTACGCCTTCTACAGCTAGGTTGGTAACAGTAGCTGGGGATGGGTTAAGTATTAATGGGCGGTGTACAGTGGCATCAGGTGCAGTAACAGTAAGGTCAAGATTATTTACGAGCGTGGTGGCGGAAAACGGTAGCGCTGCTGGATCGTTCCAGTGTAATAACACTTTGAGCTGTGCTGTACCTGCAGGTACACCTGTTATCGTAAAAGTTTGCGAACCGCCATTAACTGTTACACCGTTAAAGTAAGTATTGTTTTCAAGCGCTTCTACTGCATTCACTGCATTCAAATGACCAAAACCATAAAGGAAGTCGGGACCGGGATTTCCAAGGTCATCAGCACCATTACAGGCTACTGCTTTTATCAGTGCTGCGGTTGGATTGGCGCCGCCATGTAACTGGCGGTAACGTTCGTATAGGAGTCCCATTGCACCGGCCACAGTTGGTGAAGCCATACTGGTGCCATAGTCAGTACCATATGCATTATTTAAGACAGTGGAGCCGATGCCAAACCCACCTGCCACTATTTCGGGTTTTAACCGGCCATCATCAACGGGACCACCACTGCCAAAACTCACAAAAGTGGGACTGCTGTAAGTATTGTCAACAGCGCCTACTGTTAATACGTTCTTACCCGTTTGAAAGCCTGATTTTATAGTGGCATATTGCAGGGGGTAAGGCGAACAGGTGAGGGTGCCATCATTGCCTGCTGCAAACACGTGCAAAATAGTACGGTCGTTATTCATCAGGTTATCTACATAACTACTCATAACATCATAATCACCCTCACCCACACAACCAATAGCGGCAGAATGATAGGAGTTGTTAGTGATCACCATGCCATAGTCGGTTACATAATATGGTGAGTTTACCAGAATATCGCTAAAGAACTGGCCAATAACCGTTGCTTTAGGCGCCATGCCTTTATACCTCGGGTTTACAATGCCTGCACCGGCCATGGTGCCTACAACATGGGTGCCGTGGAAAGTAGGCGCTGCCTGATTTCTATTTATAAGATGCACAGCGTTATCTATGTGGGTGCTGGCATCACCTTCATCGCCTATACCGAGCGTTACATTGGTGCCCTGCAGGTTACGGCCTGCAGCATAACCCAAAATATCGATACCTGATGCGTTGCGGTTCTTGTAATTGAGGCTAACCGGCTTTATTTGCTGGCTGCTTATATAAGCTACGAAAGGCAGGGCTGCTATTTTTTGTACCACATCGGCCGTTGCATCTATGAAAACAACATGGGCGGGCTGTATTTTGGTTTCAGCGATCTGGGCGCCGGCTTCTTTTAATTCGGTAATGGCGGTGGCTTTATCAATGTTTCCGTAAAAGCTTACTGCAATCAGCTTATCAGGGTCGCGCATGGATGCACCCAGTTGTTTTTGAAGTGTTGGGGCAATTTTGGTTTTTGCCTCCAGGGTAAATACACCGCCAATGGTATTCCTTTTAAGCTGGCCGGG
>CBIMFG010000962.1:0-2890 GCA_966243125.1 uncultured Niastella sp. | reverse complement strand
AAAGTATTTTAATATTTGAGGGTACTCGCTTGCCGGGCAGAACACATCCAGGTCCTTGGTATTTCTGAAAATGCCGGTATGATGAAAGATGGCAAAAGCGCCACCCAGCATATATTGGGCGCCGCTTTCCTGCAGCAGTTGAAGCCCCTCGCGGTAAAAGTCAAGCGCTTCTTTATTTTCCTGTTCTCTTAATGTTGTTGTCATGCAATATTTTTTGCAAAATTGTTGCCTGACCTTCTCCGGAGTTCTTCCCCGGATTGGGGAAGTTGGTATAAATCCGTCTCCTTCTATAATGTATTTCAAATAAACTGATTTCATGCGCCCGTAAATAAAACTATTGTCAAGCCGGGAAAATGTTGCTTATTGAAATTTTAATTTTCTGGTATCCACAACGCAGTTACATAGCCCAATAATCTATATTGATAGATCCCTGATCAGATTATAACTATCATCAATTGATTTACTATTTCTTGTTCTCCGGTAAGAACCTCCCTTTATCGAAAGAAGGCTATCAAATTTCAGTATAGAGCCTTCTAGTTTATAGTTTTTGGCTCCAAAGATTTTTTGATGGTGGCAATTTTCATTTCTACAAGCCAAAATTTCAGTTGGCAACCTGCAAAAGTTAGTTTCAGTTGTCCATGTTTCTTTTTCATGGTCACCTGGTCAATTATTTCATGGCAAAAATTGTTTGATGGCTATCAAAAACAAATAGAAGGCTTCCAGGATTTAGTTGATAGCCTTCAAGAATCAAATGATAGCCTCCAAAAATCACCTGATAGCTTCCAAAAATCACTTGGCAGTTTCCATGATTCATTTTCGGGTTCGGATAATCAATTTTCCACTTCTCCTGATCTATTTAGCGCCTGCCGCACTTTATTTTCGTTAAGCCATGATGCATTTACCATATCGGCCAATCTATTTTTAAGGACCTATATGCTCTTTGTCTCATGCAATGTTGCAAAGAGGTGACTTCATAAACTATTATTGATATCCAATGAGCAAAAGATGTCATACAAAAAGCTGAGGTTGATTTGTAACGATGCCAGTATAAATCTAAAAGCAAAACGCCCTTACAAAATCAAAATTTTATAAGGGCATTCATTCGATCTAAGCTGAGGCTGACTACTGATTATTCTATGTTTTCAATGTCCTTGCTTTTGAGATTATAACTAACGGCAATATAGTTTCTGTATATAGCTTTTTTTTGCTTCAGGTCATAAATAGTTATGAATTTATCGGTGGAGCTTTTTACGTACTCAAATAAAAGCCGGCCTTTTTTATTGGTTTGAAAAATATCGAACAGTTCTTCATCCGTACAGATCCTGTATTTATAATGATAACTGTTAAAAACAGATTCCGCTTTTTCACCCTCTTTTCCGTTAAATGCATTGAAGGTCATAAGCAGTGATTTGGGAATATATAAGGTATCTTTGGAAAGAATGTTTGAAAGATTATCATCCTTAAATTCGTGGTAGTGGTATGGCTTTAAGTTATTTTGCAGATTAGTTGCTACATCTTCCAGCTGCGCTTTTAAAAGAATAGGGCTAAAGTTGTAGAACGCTCCTTTAGTGTAAAGATTATTAATTACTTCATCTGCCTTCCCATGACCCATAAAAAGGGTTTGTGTGTTTGGGTATAGTTCAATGCGGCATAAACCTGTTGTATTTATTTTACCTTTTTTGCTTACATCTTTGAACAGGCGCAGGTTTAAATAATAATGGGTAGTGCTCATTGAGCTTGATTGTGCAGTATACCCTTCGATAATGAAATAAGAGTATTGGGGATCGCTGGCGTACTTCTCAAAACTACTGATGTCATCAAAAATCAGCGGCGTTAAAGTCCATCCGTCTGTAACTGCCTGTTTAATGAACTCGATCTCTGATTGTTGTTGTTTAGAATAAAAAAATACGGTGGTAGTGGCCTTTAACTGATCGATGGTTTCCTGGCTGAACTCTTGTTTCGCATTAGCTTTTAATACATTAAACTGTGATAGAGCCGTTAAAGAACATAGAATGGCGAGAGATAGGGTTAAAATTGTTTTTTGCATAAAAAATAGTGTGGTAGATTTTAAAGAAAGCGGTATTGAAAAACAGGTAATGAAGGTAGAAAATCAAAAAAACCGTACAAAATCAATATTTTATACGGGTAATTTAACTTTCGTTACTACAATCTGAACTTAGAGAGTGGTCTCGTCCAGACCACCGAAAGTTTTAAAACCCGGTTAAAATCAATCATTTGTTAGGGTGATTTGGGCGATTAACCTCGGAGGTCACCTTGAAAAATGCAGTAAATGGGAGAACTTGAGAGGATCGAAGCTAGATATTTTTTCGATTGAAAGATTGATGGACGAGCTACCTGAGGAAAATAAAAGGTTGACTGCAGAACGGAAGGAATTAAAAAAGTATGTGCAGCAACTGGAGCAAAAAGTGCAGACATCTTAAAATCAGCTTCTTTCTAATCAAAACATTCCTCTTTGTCAAAGAACTGATGTAAAACTAAGCATCCTAATAATTGATTCGGGGGTGTCTGGGATCGAATGGTTACGTAATACCGGCACAAGACCGGATCGATATCGGATTCCAGTTGCATGGAGTGCTGGGAAAATTTTTTGGTCTTCTTTTTTATTACTGGGAACAAATAAGGAGGCCGCTATGACCTCCTTATTTGTTCCAGATACTGAGGAATAATTGTACTCCTTTGCGCGGAATGTTCAATGATAGCTTTGGGAATTATTTATACCCTTTTAAAACGATCCTTGTACATAAGAAATTTTCTTTCATACCATGTATACGACAACCAGGAAACTATAAATAGGAGTATGAGGTTTACAATAATGAGAAATATATTGGCGTCGGCTTTATACCAGGGTTGATAATAAGTGAATATCTGC
>CBIMFG010000961.1:0-2894 GCA_966243125.1 uncultured Niastella sp. | reverse complement strand
CCCGCCATCTGCAACAACGATCAACAATCCGTACATGCAGCCATCAGCAAAGCTGTTGATTGTCTGAAAAAAGGAAAACATGTGATCATAAGCACCGGTGGGGCAGGGCAGCAACAAACAGTTAACCTGCCTGCAGCACAATTAGGGACTGCATTGGGCGCCATTGGCAGGGAAGCAGCGGCTCAATCAGCCTTAAAACGGATTGTGATTGCCGGTGGCGATACCAGTAGTTATGCAGCCCGCGCCATGGGTATTGAAGCAGTGGAAATGATAGCCGCTCTGGTGCCAGGCGCGCCTTTATGCAAGGCAAGCGCGCCCGGTTCACCCATTGATGCATTGGAAGTAAATTTTAAAGGCGGACAGGTTGGCGGCGAAGACTATTTTGAAGTGTTGATGCAAGGCAATTTGAATTAATGTAACTATAACAGAAGAAAATATACAACATGCAACAAAAAACATTAGGACTTATTCATACCTCAGCCACGTTGGTGCCTATGTTCCAGCAATTAGTAAATGAGTATTTGCCACAGGTAAAGGTTTTCAATATTGTTGATGACAGCCTGATAAAAAATACCATCGCTTGTGGTGAATTAACACCCACCACTGCCCGCCGGGTAGTAAACTATGTTGGCTCTGCAGAATTAGCAGGGGCAGATTTTATTCTGGTAACCTGTTCTTCCATTGGCGCAGCTGTAGAAGTTGCTGCTGAATTAACCAATGTACCGGTATTACGTGTTGATCAGCCAATGGCCGATCAGGCAGTACGCACCGGCAAACGCATAGGTGTGATCGCTACTTTGTCAACCACGTTGGGCCCTACCAGCGATCTGGTAAAACGCAGAGCCGCTGTTGCCGGCAAAGAAATAGAACTGCAGGCTGTAATCTGTGAAGGCGCTTTTGACGCCTTAATGAGCGGCGATGGCGCTAAACACGATGAAATGGTGAGCAAAGCTTTGCGTGAATTATCAACTAAAGTGGATGTGATTGTGCTGGCACAAGCCTCTATGGCCCGCGTAGCTGATGCCTTATCACCTGAAGATAAAAAAGTACCTATTCTGGCCAGTCCGGGTATTGCGGTACAGCACATTGCCTCAATTCTTAAATAAACTGTTTCCGGTTACCGGTCACCGGTTTCCCGTTTCGCGGCCACCAGTTACCGAATTCGAAGCAAAAGCCCGGTAACTGGTGACCGGCAACCGGTAACAAATATTCCATATGAAGAAGATCTCTCAATTTTTTTTAATAGCTGGTATAGTAGGAGCCGTTGCCTTACTGATCGGTATTTTCTTGCAGCAACCGCTGATGTACAAACCGGCTGCATTGGCTACTGTGGTATGTACGGCATTGGGGTTAGGTGCAATTCCGGCCATGAAGGGATATCGGTATACCGCCTGGATCGTTGCGGCGGTGGTGGCTGGTATGATGTATCCTGCTGCCTTCAGTACAGTGGGCTCAGTTGACCTGCGTAATAAATGGCTGATGCTGATCATCATTCAGTTGGTGATGTTTGGCATGGGCATTCAAATGAAACTCGAAGATTTTACCAGTGTAGGAAAAACTGGTAAGGGCGTGGTGATAGGCCTCATGTGCCACTTTTCTATAATGCCCCTGATGGGATTGCTGCTTACAAAAGTATTTCATTTTGAACCGGAGATTGCTGCCGGTATCATTCTGATTGGTTCTACCTCCAGTGGATTGGCTTCTAACGTAATGGTGTATCTGGCAAAGGCCAATCTCATGTTGTCTGTGGTGGTTACTGCTATGGCTACCATGGCAGCGCCCTTTTTTACGCCCCTGTTAATGAAATTATTGGCCGGCACATTGGTGCAGGTGAAAGTGATCAGTATGATGATGGAGATCATCAAGATCGTGATTGTTCCCATTGGCGCGGCCCTGTTACACGACTTTTTAAAAACAGCCTCGCCCAAAGGCGTTCGGGTGGTAACGCTCGTCTTTATTATAGCGGCTTGCTGGCTGATAGCCCTGCCGTTGGGTTGGTGGAATTATTTGGTTACCTATGCCGGAAAAAACGAATCGCTTTTACAATCATTCGAAATCTTTGGCTTTTTATTGAGTGCTGTGGTAGCCGGTGTATTGTATCACCTGCTCACGAAGGCTATTAAAAAGCTTGATTCTATAATGCCTTATTTTTCTATGTTCGGTATCATTTACTTTACCACAGTTACTACCGCTGCCGGGCATGACAACTTATTAACAACGGGCTTTCTGTTATTTCTGTGTTCAGTGATCCATAATGCTGCCGGTTTCTTCTTTGGATACTGGCTTGGCCGTTTGTTCAAGCTGGATAAAAATTCTGCCCGAACCGTAGCCTTTGAAGTGGGTTTGCAGAATGCCGGTATGGCTTCCGGTATTGCCGCCAGTATGGGTAAGCTCGGCACGTTAGGTTTGCCTGCTGCCGTTTTCAGTCCCTGGATGAACGTTGCTGGTTCTATTCTGGCTAATTACTGGCGTAAACATCCGGTTGAAGATAAATCGGCTTTTAAAAACGAGGCTTCGTCCATTCACCATTCACCATTGACCATTCACGAATGAAGAAACTTAGTATCATATTAGCTTCTTGTATAGCAGTGATGTTCCTGTTTCCACAAGCAAGTACGAATTCGGGCGCTCCAATAACTGGCAATGCCGATACCTCCATCTATGAGTTGTTCCAGCATCCGCCCGAGGAGGCAAAGCCCTGGGTGTTCTGGTACTGGATGCAGGCCGCTGCTTCAAAAGAAGGGATCACGGCCGATCTGGAAGCTATGAAATCCGCAGGCTTGGGCGGCGCTTATATGATGTTCATTAAAGGAGCAGACAGTGTGCCTTTGTTCAATCCTGTTGCGCAACAGTTAACGCCCCATTGGTGGGAGCTGGTAAAATTTGCGATGCAG
>CBIMFG010000960.1:0-2900 GCA_966243125.1 uncultured Niastella sp. | reverse complement strand
ACCATCATCGTTCAGATCTTTAATATAAACCGCCCAGGGCGCATCGCCTGTAGCATAATTACCGGCTGGCACATACGAGGCTGTGGTTATTGGCGTGTTAGTAGCTGTAAACGTGGGGTTAAATGGCATACCCGAATAAGCAGTAAGATGGTTGGTAGTAACCGTAACAGGCGCATAAGTGGCGCCTGCCGGCGGATAAACCACCAGTTTTGTTGGCGAAGCAGATGAGGCCACCATCTTCGATGCGCCAAAAAATATGATATTATCTGAAACAGTGGCGCCAAACCCGGCGCCTGTTATGGTTACGGGTGAATTTGTTGCCCCATTTGCTGGTGAAAAACCAGTAATAACAGGTATATTGAAAGTAAAGTTAAACCCTGGTCGGGTAGCGGTACCGTTAGGCGTAATTACAGAAACATCGCCACTGTTGCCATTACCCAGCACAGCATAAATGGTTGTTGCGGAACTAACCACGAAGGAAGTTGCATCGATGCCGCCAAACCGTACCGAGGTGGCGCCTGTAAAGTTGGTACCATATATTGTTACCGTGTTACCTGGCATTCCTATTGTAGGGGTAAATGTATTGATAACAGGGCCATTGAATACAAAGCCGGCCTGCACAGCAGTACCCATTGCCGTTGTTACGCTTACTTCACCGCTGGTCCCCGGCCCTACTACAGCTGTTATATTGGTGCTGCTATTCACCGTAAAAGAAGCAGCATTTATACCGCCGAATTTTACGGCGGTTACTCCGGTGAAGTTGGCGCCGGTAATGGTTACAGGAGTGCCGCTAATACCGGAACCAGGCGTAAAGGAATTGATCACCGGTGCTACATTGGCGCCAATAATGTTTTTCAAAACAGATACATAATCTGAAGAACTATTGGCGGTAATTATTTCTGAACGCCCATCGCCATCCAAATCACCGCACGAAACAAAATTAGGTACAGAACCTACCGCAAAATCAACATGCGTGGCAAAAGAAATGCTGCTGGCTGAACTGATATTTTTCAACACCGATACGGTATTGGCCTGTTGGTTGGTGGCCACCACATCGGGTTTGGTATCGCCATCAAAATCTGTGATGGCAACCCCTTCCGGAAAACTACCAGTCATAAAGCTTCTGAGCGGGCTGGAAAAACTAAGCGCGCCCGGCGTACTTGTATTTTGTTTTACTACTATTGAATTGTTATAAGCACTGGCAGCCACTATATCAGGTTTATCATCGCCGTTTAAATCGCCCACGGCAACCGTATAAGGTCCACTCACGTTTGCCAGTAACGTTGGATTCTGAAACGTAATAGTACCCACCGTAGAATTATTTTTCATAACGCTCAGGTTCGAAGTAGGGGAAAATTGACTGGTTAAAACAATCTCTGCCTTTCCATCCGCATCCAGATCGGCCAGGGCAATGCTGTAAGGGCCCAGATTGCTACCCACATCAACCGGCAGGGCAAATGAAAAATTACCTGGGGTGCTCTTATTCCTATAAACCGATACTGTTCCCCAACCGGAGTTAGTGGTTACTATTTCCGGCTTACCATCCCCATCCAGGTCGCCAATGGCTACACTATAGCATGTGCTTAATACCTGAATGCTGAACGGCATAACAAAAGTTATTGCAGACCCGGTGGTTGTATTTCTAAAAAGGTCAAGGGTTGTGCGCCGCGAATCCGGCACTACAATGTCTAATTTGCCATCCCCATCCAAATCACCCGTGGCTGGTACTTCATGATTAGTTCCGGGAGTCGTTAATTCTAATGCGGGCGCAAAGGACACCAAATTTCCACTGCTCGTATTGGTTAGTACCGAAACGGCAGCCGAACTGCCTTTTGATACCAGCAGGTCTGGCTTTCCATCCAGGTTAAAATCTGCTACCGCCAGGCCACGCGGATATTGACCGGTTGTAAAATCCTGTTTGGGCGCAAAAGAAGTTCCATTTAACGGGAAACCTGCTCCCCCACCTGTTACCAAAAACGGCAGGGCAGAAGCGGCGGTTAGGCCATCAACCGTAACCGTTATCGGCTGATACGTGGCGCCTGCAGGTACCGTAGTTGTAATGGTGGTTGGGGTACTGGCTGTAACCATAGCTTTAACTGCGCCAAAATAAACGATGTTATTGGTTGTTACAGAACTAAAGCCCGTACCCGTAATTGTAACGGAGGAATTGATGGGCCCCACTGCCGGAGAAAACGATTGAATAACTGGTTGTGCAAAATTTACAAGGAAATTAAATAGACATGCAATCAGCAGGGTCAGATGCTTTTTCATGATAAAAGGTCTTTGGTTTATTGGTTGAACCAAAAATAACCTTTTCTACGAAGAATTTTGACTTATGAAAACCGCCTTCTATATTGTACGCTAAAAGTACCCCATCATGCCCCAACACCTATGGATAAAAATGGCCAACCTTGTATTTGAACTGGAAAAGAAACTATCCACAGGACAGCCTTCTACCGGCATCGTTCGTAATATAGACCGCATGAAAAACGTTTTGGAAGAAGCCGGTTTACTATTACTCAATCCATTGGGCGAACCTTATAATGAGGCCCGTACCGATCTGGAAGCCAGCATTACCGGTGAAGCAACCGGCAAATTGCACGTTTTAGATGTTATAAAACCCATCGTATACACCCAACAGGAAGACGGCCGTTCTTTATTACAGAAAGGCGTTGTTATTGTAGGTAATAAATAATTTAATTAACGCATATGTCGTCGACAATCAATTTTGCCATCGATTTGGGTACCACCAATTCCCTGATCGCAAAGGCGAATAACGGAAGTGTGGATATTTTCAAAAACCCCGCTGGTATGAAGGTGACCCTGCCCAGCGTGGTGGCCTTCAGGAAAGACCGGATTCTTATTGGAGATAAAGCGCGTGAATATGTTGAAAAAGACCC
>CBIMFG010000959.1:0-2917 GCA_966243125.1 uncultured Niastella sp. | reverse complement strand
CCTTGTACTATAATTGGCATCGGTAGCCTTCATAGTAGCATAATCGGGCCGCTGGGCACGGGCACGCACCATATTGAGGTAAGAGATAGCCGTGGCCTCATCACCCAGGTACATATACACTTCTGCCAGGTTTAAGATCACATCTGCATAACGGATCAGGATCCAGTCATTGCCACCATAACCTAGTGTGGTAGCGCCCGGGTTAGCATCTCTGAATTTAGCAATGAAATAGTACTTATTAATTGTTGAATATTTGATGGAAGAGTCTGTACGAAGATCACCCGTTTCAAATTCATTCAACAGGTCTTTTGTAAACAAACCACCGGTAGCGCCATTTGAATTGAACGGCGAAAGAATGGTTTCTTTATTCGGCTGATTATTCTTTGCCAAAGAAGAGGACAAGTTAGGATCACCTTGTTTGTAAACGATCTGAAAAATGATCTCGGGGTTGGTTGACTTCTTATTTACATCAAATACATCTGCAAATGGGATGTCGCTCAGCTTATTGAACGTTTTTTGATTGTAACAGGCCAGCAGATAGGTTTTGGCATTGTTAAAATTGGCAGTTTTGTCGTTTGCCAGCGTAGCGCCCATGGTTAAATATACCTGTCCCAACAAGGCATTGGCAGCCTGTAACGATACGCGGCCTTTATTGGCTGAAGGTTGTACTACCGGCAAATTGCTGCTTACCACATCTTTCAAATCGGCTACGATCTGTGCATACACCTCTTCTCTTTTCACCCTGAAGGTTAAGGCAGTAGCCTGATCAGCAGTTGTTAACCGTTCTGTTACCAGCGGCACATCACCAAATTCACGCACCAGATTAAAATACATCAAGGCTCTGATGAATTTTAATTCGGCAACATACTGGGTTTTGTTATCATTATTAACAAAGGGAATTTTATCTATAAGCGATAAAATAATATTGGCTCTGGAAATGGGTGCATACAAAGCCGCCCAGTGGTTGTACAAATAAGTATTGCTGGGCACAATCGCAAAGGCAGAAAACTGAAATGGCTCTCCATTGTTCGACTGGTTATCTGTTGTATTCACATCATCAGCGCGGTCATCGGTCCACAACTGGGCGCCTTCGCCAATACAGTTGCTGGTTCTTAACCCCTGGTAAACACCCATTACACCTTGTGCAACATCCGATTCTGTTTTATAAGCATTATCAACCGATGCCGCATTCGGGTTCGTTTGCTCAATAAAGGATTTGCCGCAGCTGGCCATACCCGCCACTGACAACATACCTGCAAATAGTAAAACCTTATTACGCATAAATATCTTTTAATATTTTTTGATTTAGAATTGTACCATTACACCTGTGTTAAAGGAACGGGCCAGGGGATATTTACCATAATCAACACCCGGTGTTCTGTTATCACCATTGTTATAATCAACCTCTGGATTGTAACCCAGGTATTTGGTAACAGTAAATGCATTATCAACAGATGCATACCAGCGCAAACTGCTAAGACCCATTTTTTTGGTAACACCCAATGCATTCAGATTTACGCCAAGGGTCATATTGGTACAGCGGAAATAAGAGCCATTCTGCAAATAATAATCGCTCAACCGGGTACTGTTGCTTTGTGAACCACCACGTGAACTTCTGTATTCGTGGCCATTGCCGGGTTGTGCTTCGCTGCGGTACCGTTGGTCTACCACGGCATACTGATTACCTGAACCTTCCATATTTCTGATGTAATAATCCTGCGCATCCATGATCTTGTTACCATACGATCCGTTGAAAGAAGCACTAAAGTCAAACATTTTATAGCTCATGCTAAGATTGAAGCCATAGGTAATTTTTGGATAGGGTGAACCTATCACTGTTTTATCAGCATCGGTGATCAAACCGTCGCCATTGGTATCCTGAAACACCAGGTCGCCAGGATTTAATGGCGTAGTTGAGAAAGTAGAAATAGGGAATGCCTTCATTTTGTAGCCGGCCGGAATTTTATTGCCATTGGCTTTGTAGGTAGCCCAGTCTGCATTCACATTATCCATATCGGCCTGGCGTACCATACCAGCTACTTTTACGCCATAAAAAGAACCTACGGGATCACCTACGCGGGTAATATGGGTAACATAACTTCTTTCACCACCTGCTATCTGTATTTCACTTGCATCGCCCAGGCTCATCACTTTATTTTTATTGCTCATGATGTTACCACTCACATTCAAATTGAAATCTTTCGACCGCACGGCTTTCACATCCAATTGCAGATCAAAGCCGGTGTTACGGATCTTTGAGTTTTTCAGATTGGTAAGCACCTGTGGGCTGCCAGTGATGGCCGATACGTTTTTATAGAACAGCAGGTCATACGAATTACTGAGATAATAGTTGGCGATGATTGACACCCGGTTGTTCAGGGTAGTAATATCGGTACCAATATTAAATTGAGAAGTAGATTCCCAGCCAAGGGTATTATCTGCAATACCATATGCCCAGTTTGCACTGTTTACCGTGTTGCCAATAACATAGCCGCCAGAACCGGTTACGTTTTGCTCATAACCATAGTTGGGAATATTGTTGTTACCTGTTAAACCCCAGCTGGCGCGCAATTTCAAGGTAGAAGCAGCACCTAACCAGTCATGGTAAAATTCTTCATTGGAAACAGACCAACCGGCAGACACAGAACCAAATTTACCCCAGCGGTTCTCAGGACCAAAACGCGAAGAGGCATCGGTACGAAATGAACCGGTTAATGAATAACGGCTGTTATAGCTATACACTACCCGGCCTAAATACGACAACAGGGTAACGTTTGATTTACCGTTATTGGTAACAGGCACACCCGCTGTATTACCAGGCGTGTTTAAAATAATATAGGAATCGCCCGCAGCAGGACCGCCGGCAGTAACATACGGCACCAGGTCGTTGCTGAAGTTTTTTGATGCCACACCTAAT
>CBIMFG010000958.1:0-2920 GCA_966243125.1 uncultured Niastella sp. | reverse complement strand
TATACTATGCCTATGGAATTATCTGAAATTGATAGTAGAGTAGGTAAAATTGTCAGTGTTGCATATTTGCTACATACAGCTACAGGCATTAAAGAAGAAATTAAGAATTATGATGGGCAAATCATAAGATTACATTCGTTTTAATTCTGCGGCACCCGGAAACTAAATACTCTTTTTAAAAAAGTTTGATTTCATTAATTTTGGATCATGGCCATCAAAGTGGTATCTCAAATTCCAGGATTAAATATTGAAGACCTGAAACTGAAAGGGTTTAAAGTTCACGAACTGCCTGCATATGTAAATGTCCCTGTTTCCCGTGGCAGGCGTGACTTTTATAAAATGGGCCTGGTAAACGGCGATATGACAATTTCTTATGGTGATAAGATCCTGGAAATAAATGATACGGTTCTGTTTTTCGTAAACCCCCATGTACCTCATGCTGTTGTACGGCGTTCTAAAAAGACAAATGGCTACGCCTGTCTCTTTACCGAAATTTTTATGGCCAGCAGAGAACGAACGGAGGTGCTGAAAAAATCCCCGTTATTCCAGATGGGCGATACGCCGGTTATTCCGCTCAATAGAGAACAGGCTGCGTTTATGACAGGCATTTTTAAGAAGATGCTGGCCGTACACAATGGCAACTATGCTTACAAAGGAGAACTGATCAGGAGTTGTATAGAACTAATCATTCACGAAGCATTGAGCATACAGCCTTCACGCAACGCCCCGCAATTTAAAAATGCAGCTACCCGCATTGCTCATTTGTTTATAGATCTGCTGGAAAGGCAATTCCCGATAGATCATGCCGATAAACCGCTCCAACTGAGAACTGCGCATGACTTTGCCTCCAATCTCGCTGTACATATAAACTACCTGAACCGCTCGGTAAAGGAAGTTACCGGCAAGCCAACTTCTGTGCACATTGCAGCGCGTATAACCGCCGAAGCGAAAGCCCTGTTGCAGCATACCGACTGGAGCGTGGCAGACATTGCCTATGCGCTCGGCTTCGAATATCCCACCTACTTCAATAACTATTTCAAGCGGGTGACCGGTACTACCCCCCAATCTCTCAGAAAGAAATAGGTTTGAAAATCATACTTATTGGTTTGATTGTCGTTAACTGCATGTGCTGAGATGGCGGAGCTTTGCAGTATAATTTTAAATAATTACAGTATGAAAATTTTAGTCACAGGTGCTACCGGAAAGGTCGGCAGCAGATTTGTTCCACGCCTCTTGGCAAAGGGTTATCAGGTGCGCATCCTTGTGCGTGATGCTGCGAAAGCATCGGTATTGGTTGCGTTGGGTGCTGAAGTGGTTACGGGTGATTTAAATGATGCAACCACTTTGCCACCTGCCGTAAAGGATATCGACGCGGTTATACACATAGCGGCATTCTTCCGAAGCTTTACTGATAACGAAGGTATTGTTAAAACAAATTATGCAGGAACCGTAGCGCTTGCAAATGCATCGGTTGCAGCAGGCGTAAAAAGATTTGTATTCACCAGTACAGGCAACGTATATGGATCAGATATCTACCGTCCCGCAAAGGAGGATGATTTACTCAATATCAATGATCCCAGAGCGTACCCGAATAGCAAAATTGCAGCGGAAAAAGAACTTATGTCGTTCTATGAAAACAAAGGCCTGGATGTACGCATAGTACGCTTAGGTTTTGTGTACGGCGATAAAGATCCGCATATAGAAGAAATAATACCTGTTATGAAAAAATGGAAACGCAACCGGGCATATCGAATGCACATGGTCCATCATTTAGATGTTACCCAGGCTTTACTGATACTGCTTCGTACCGATGGGCTAAATGGTGAAATTTTCAATCTGGCAGATGATGCGCCCATCAGTCTGTATGAATTGGTCGATTCTTTTGGAATGATAGCCGATACTTTTGACTCAACGGATACAGCATTGGTTAATCCCTTTGAAGGAATAATGGATATCTCAAAACTCAGGAATAAGACGGAATTCAGGCCGCTTGTGCCAAGTTATTATGTGGCACGTGATCTGAATATCCTGTAAAGTAAGTACAATTGGTAAGAGGCTATCACAAATTGGTAGCCTCTTAATAACTACCTGCTCTTTTAAGTTCGTTTTCTTTTATATAATATTCCTCCATGCCATTGTCTTTCTCAACAATGATCTTATCACCGGCAATGTTACTGCAGCTTATAGACTTGTATTCAAAAGGCAGCAATAGTGTTGTGGGATTATCAATAGCTACCACACCATACTTGCCATTTTTAGCAGCAATAACCCATTTATTATTGATAACCCTCCCCACGGCAGTGTATTCCACTGGCAGTACAAGGCTTCCTTTGGGGTTACATAAACCGTATTGATCATTCTTCTTTACAAGGTAATATGGAGAGGAGAAAACGACTTCATCATACATAACAGGTAACACTTCTTTTCCATCAAAACCCAACAAGCCCATTTGGTCTTTCTTTTTTACGATCAACAGATCAGCGAAACGGGCAAGGAAATCTATCTTGTCATACTCCATAGGCAGCACCACTTTACCATCGGTTCCAAACAAACCATATTTACCTGCTTTTTCAGCTATCAAAGCCAGTGGCTTGCCTACCGTATTGCTTTTTAACCTGGTGAGCTGATCATATACAAAGGGTATCACTTCTTTTCCCGTCATTGTAATCAGGCCTTTTTTACCGTTCATTTCAACAAGGGCAGTGTCAGCAGGAGCAGGCCTGCCAAAGAGGCTATAGGAAGGATCAGGTTCAGTAAGGTTGAACCGGGTATACCAGTTGCTCAACAATTTGTTTCCATTGAGATCCAACAAAGTGTATTGACCGTCTTTTTTTACAAGCGCAACTTTGCCGGCTCTAACACCAACACTATCATATTCAGAAGGTATGGTCAGTTTGCGCGTGGTAAAGTTCATTAAACC
>CBIMFG010000957.1:0-2924 GCA_966243125.1 uncultured Niastella sp. | reverse complement strand
CCAGGTTTATGCCGGGGCGGGCGCCGGTAAATACCAACCGGCCATAGCCATTTTGCAGCATGTGTTGAAACAATGGCCTGGCTATATGGTAAGCTGTTTCAAAATTAAGGGAGAACATTTTTCGTAACTGGGCCGTATCGGTAGTATCAATACCACCCATTTCAAAACCACCGGCCAGCAGTATACCGCAATCAATATTGCCGTACAGGCCTATAGCTTCGTTTACAAACGTTTTACATTCTGCTTCATCGGTGAGGTTAATACCATGCAGTTCAAAGTTGGGATGCCTGTCTGCAAAACCCAGGTGGCTACCTGAATGGTCAACCGCAACTACTTTATAATCCTGATCGAGGAATTTTTTTACTACAGCAGTACCCAGGTTGCCATTAGCGCCTGTTATAATAACGGTTTTAGGCATATTGAAAAGTTATAAGTTGTTGCCAAAGATAAAAAAAGGACCGATCCACCACGGGGCGAACCGGTCCTTTTATTATAAAGTTATTACTGATCTAGAACAGGAAGTTCCAGCCGTGTTTGTCCTCTTCCTGGCATTTACGAATAGCTTCCAGCTTGTTCTTTAAGCGGAACATGATGCTATTGTCGTTATAGGCCGGTAAATGGTGGTCAATACCATTTATGTGAATAGTTGCAATGGGGGCCACTACAGCGGCTGTACCGGCTCCAAATGCTTCTGAAATGATATTATGACGGAACGCGTTTTCCAGCTCCGTTACGGCTATGGGGCGCGCTTCGTGAGGAATACCCAGGTCGGCGGCCAGCGCCAGTAACGAATCGCGGGTTACCCCGGCCAGTATGGAATCGCTGGTGGGTGGAGTAACCAGTACGCCATCAATAACAAACATGGCGTTCATCATACCGCTTTCTTCAATGTATTTGTTCTCGCGGGCATCTGTCCATATTACCTGGTCAAAGCCGGCTTCTTTTGCTTTTTGTGTGGGGTAAAAGGCGCCACCGTAGTTACCGGCACATTTTGCAGAACCGGTACCGCCTTTGGCTGCACGGGCAAAATCAGTTTCTACTTTTAACCGCAAGGGGTTCGAAAAGTAAGAACCTACCGGGCCGGTAAACATAATGAAACAATATTCCTCAGCGATCTTTACACCGTATTTTGATTCGCTGGCAAACATAATAGGACGAACGTATAAAGAGCCGCCGGGTTGCGTAGGCAGCCAGTCCTTATCTACCTCAATGAGGCGGCGAAGCCCTTCTACAAAAATTTCTTCGGGTACGCCTGGCATACACATGCGGCTTAATGAACGCAGCATTCTTTCATAATGCTTTTGCACGCGAAACAGGTTCACCCGGCCATCATCGAGCCTGAATGCTTTTAAGCCTTCAAATACCGATTGCCCGTAATGAAGGGCCAGGGTAGCAGGACTTAAGGAAATATCGGCAAAAGGAACAATGCTGGGTGCTTCCCATTGTCCGTTTTTATAATAGCAGATCAGCATGTGGTCAGAAATATAATTTCCAAAACCCAGCTTGTTAAAATCAACTTCAGGTAATCTTGATTTGGTTGTTCGCTGAACCATTATCTCATCGGTAAGTTCCATATACTAAAATTTTTATTTGCTACAAGTCATTCGGATTGTAAAGATAGTAAATACAGCTGCAAGCTACAAGCTGCAAGCTGCAAGCTGCAAGCCAAATACAGCCCCAGGCCATAAGGCGAAAGCTAAAAGCAATACACCTCAACGCGGCAACAAAGAACAAAGAACTAAAAACTAAGAACGCTGAACTTGAAACTCGGAACTGACAAACACTTCTTTTCCAATCCTTATTGTCTCATTCACAAGTGTTTCAAAATCACCAAACTTACTACGGTGATTGGTAATAGCAGCGCGAATGGCATATTTACCGTTTAACATGGTATACGATGGTGCTGCAATACCCTGTTCATGCAGGCGCATCAGCACTTCTTTGTTTCCTTTGTTTAATACTTCTGCGCTGCAATTACCGGGGTTGAACCGAAAGCACACGATGTTTAAGGGCACAGGCGCTAATAACTCCAGTTCGGCTTGTTGTTGTATTAATGTTGCCAGATATTGCGCCTGTTGCAGGTTTTGCCGCACCAGCGTGCGGTAGGTTTCGAGTCCGTTCTGCTTTAGCAGCATCCAAATTTTCAGGGCTTTAAACCCGCGCGATAATTCCATGCCCAGGTTGCTGAAAGCCTCAGGACCGGCAGATAAACCACGTTCGTGCAGCGATAAATAATTCACTGCAGAAGCAAACGCCTCCCGGTGTAATTGCGGGTCGCGAACAAGCACACAGGCCGCCTCGTAATTCACATACATCCATTTGTGAAAATCGAAGGAGAGGCTATCGGCCAGTTCCAGTCCTTTCAGGGTGACGGCAAATTCGGGCAACAGTTTGGGAATGGCGCCAAAAGCACCGTCAACATGCAACCAAAGGTGGTGTTCTTTTGCAATGGCGGCCAGCTCTTCCAGCGGATCAATGGCGCCGGTATTTACCGTGCCGGCATTGCCTACAATACAAAAGGGTACGCAGCCAGCTGCCCTATCTTCCACGATCATACGCCGCAGGGCTGCCACATCAATGCGGTAATCCGCATCAACCGGCACTTTACGAAAATTATCACTGCCAATGCCAATCACCTCCATGCCTTTAACCACGCAGTTATGGGTTTCGGCTGAACCATAAACCGTCATAGGCCCCGGCACGGATTGTAAACCTTTTGTTTTTATATGGCGGTTGGCGCTATGCCGTGCTACTATCAAAGCAGTAATATTGGCCAGGCTGGCCCCACTCACCAACAAGCCGCTGGCTGTAGCGGGAAAACCCATCATTTCCTTCGACCAGTTGAGCACCTGTTTTTCAACATACATGGGCATGCTATCGCCCAGGCCTTCTTTGGCGGTGAAGCGCGTCCACTCCTTACCAGC
>CBIMFG010000956.1:0-2927 GCA_966243125.1 uncultured Niastella sp. | reverse complement strand
GCGTGTGAAAGGCCTGCATTTTATGTTGAAGGGCATCCTTGTTGGTGAGTTCATTGAATAATAGCTCATTCTTTTCATCCTCATGTATCCATTGCTGTAGTGATCTTTCTTCTTCAGCATTTAATTCGTTCTTCAGAAATTTTAGTATCAGATCCTCTATTTCCTGAAATTCGGCCATTGTATGGTTTTGGGTTTTAATTGATAGGTAAGCAGGAATAATTCGTTTCCATAAATGAAAACGACAGCCGGTAATTGAATGTCAAAATAAAATGAAATTATTTTTAGCTGAAGCCTACATTTTTTCGTTCAGCGTTACAAGGAAAAGGTAAAAGAGCAGGAGATCTTTGTCTAAAAGGGCCAGCTTTAGTAATTGAATAGCCCTGGATCGCTGACTGGTTACATTAGAAACAGTTGTATTGAGCCGTTGTGCAATTTCACCAGTACTAAGTCCCTCTAAGTAAGTGAGTTCAAATACTTTTCTGCATTTTTCAGGAAGATTGGCAGCTTCTTCATAGATCTTTCTGAGCAATTCAGTTTCGATCTGTCTCAGTTTAAAGTCGCTGTCGCTTAAATCTTCAAGCGCTGAAAACTTGCGCTGATGTTCCAGCCTGCGCCCTTTCGCCTTCAAAAAATCAAAACAGGAGTTCTTAGTGGCAATATAGAGAAACGCCTTAACGTTTTCTTCAGAGTGAAAGTTTTCCCTTGTGTTCCAAAGTTTATTAAAGGTCACCAAAACAATATCTTTAGCATCATCGTCATTTTGAACAATGCTGTTTGCAAAATGACATAAAGAGGTGAAGAAGCGGTCAAATAAAATATTTAAGGCCCGGTTTTGTCCCTGCCGTAGTCCACTTATTATATCTATATTTTCTGAGTTTGCTAACACCGTAGGGATTAAAAATAATAAAAAAATGTGTTTGTCGCCAATTTGAAATCCTATAGTGCATCTTTTACTTTTTCAACTTCACCAGGTTTGTAATGCTCGCGCGTTTCTACAGTAGGCGCTTTTCGGGGCCGGTTCATTCTCATTTGGAAAACATCCACAAGAATGGCGAAAGCCATCGAGAAATAGATATATCCCTTTGGTATGTGCAACCCTATTCCTTCACCAATCAGGGCGAAGCCGATCAGTAATAAGAAACTAAGGGCAAGCATTTTAAAGGCAGGGTGTTTATTTACAAAATTGCTTACGGGTTCTGCAGCAAATAACATGATACCTACGCTAACAACAACTGCAACATACATTATCCAAAGTTCATCAACCATGCCAACAGCTGTAATAATACTGTCTATAGAAAATACCAGGTCAAGCACCAGCACCTGGCCAATGGCGCTGCGAAACCCTGTTACTTTAATATCTTTACTCGTATCACCTGGTTCTCCTTCCATTTTATGATAGATCTCCGAGGCGCTTTTATAAAGCAGGAACAAACCGCCGCCAATAAGAATAAGGTCTTTGCCTGAAATGCCCGTATTGAATACGGTAAAAAAATCTTTTTCCAGCTTTAAGATCCAGGAAATAACCGTTAACAGCACCAGCCGCATCAGCATGGCCAGTATCAGCCCGAGCCGGCGCCCTTTTTTTTGCTGTTCAGCAGGCAGCCGCCCGGTAACAATTGAAATAAAGACGATATTGTCTATGCCGAGAACTACTTCCAGCAGTATCAATGTTAGTAATGCAACTATAATTTCCATATATGACAGTTCAGGATTTAAATTTACCCTTTGCTAAGTGCTTATACTACTGCAAAATTGTAGCCATATACAGGAACACAGGGGCCTTGATCGGGGGCCATTTATTTCTTTGTATTTGTTTTTTCTTCAAAAAGGCTATTGAACTCAGCGTTTTCAGTTCCCTTCCATTTGTCCCAGAAAGTAAAGTACAATCCAAAATTTGTTTTCACCTGTTTATGATGAAGTGAATGATGGGTGGCCCCAATCAGCCATCGACCAATAAAATGCTTTTTAAATTTGTCGGAATAAATTTCAATATCCAGGTGATTGATCACGCTGCTGAGGGTCATTAGTACTAAGAGTACAAGCAGCACGTACATATACATGGGGATTACCAACAAAAATACAGGCAGGAACACGGCTTGCAATATTGCCTCAATCGGGTGAAAGGAAAAGGCTGTCCAGGGAGAAGGGATATTACTTTCATGATGCACTTTGTGAACAAGCGGAAAAATGGCTGGGTGATGCATCCAGCGGTGAAGCCAGTAGTAGTAAGTTTCCTGCAATAAAACACACAGGCAAAAGCTTACTGGTAGCCAGGCCAGCGAATGGGCATGTACATCAGTGTATACCCGAAGCCAGCCTTTTTGCCACAGCAACACTGATAATGCGCCGGTGACCGCAAAAATCACCGATGAAATAAGACTCCACATAAACTCTTTTTTAAACTGACTTCGCCTGTAAGCACGTTTACCAATCTTTCGCTTTTCCCATTTATGCGGATGGTGTACATAGAAGAGGAGATGAAACAACCCGGCTACCAATACAAAACGTCCCATTATCACTAAGAAAAATATTAGTGTTACCAGCATGAAATTTAGTGGATCACTTAGTGACAGGTTGAACATAGGTATATCGGCTCAATTATCAGGCCGGGAATAACCTATACTGATTCGGGTCTGTAGCGTACCAGCTTCGCCTATCTCTCGTATTGCTGCCGTATGTGTACCGTTGGTGGCAGGCACTATGTCCGTCTGTTGTGTCGAAAGGCAGCCTATTGTTTTTTTGTACCTTGGGAAAAGAAAATATAAGATGTTGGAACCTGTATTTGAACTACTAAAAACGACCTTGTTAACTGAATTTCCCTCCGGATCTTCTATTAATTATCATGCGGGAAACCTGTATCTCATAGGGGATGATGCCAATAACCTGCTGGTGCTTGATGAAAATTACAAAGAAATTAAAACGGTACC
>CBIMFG010000955.1:0-2928 GCA_966243125.1 uncultured Niastella sp. | reverse complement strand
TGCGTGCCATGTCCTGATGTTTTATCAGAAGTAGGGATAAGAATGTACCTGCCCTTGTGCATTTTTTTGATAACCGGCTCCATCAGGTTCAACTCCGGTGGGTTTACTTCATCATCTGCTGAATTAACCGCAAACGTAGGCACATTGATCTTTTCAATCTCCGGCTCAGGATTATAGTTGCGCGATGCATCAAAGGCATAGATCACGTCATTGGCATCGAGCGTAGCCAGATACCGGGCTTTTGTTCTCTCCAGGTTCTCTTCTGCTTTTTCACGCGTAGGGGCGCTTTTTTGCATTTGCAGCGGGGCACTCACCATGAAAATAAGCGATGAGATGGCGCCGGTAAGCCCTACTTTCGGCTGGCTCGTATACTCTCCGCCCTTCCATTCAGGATCCATTTCAATAAGGTCGATCGCCATTTTACGAACCATTCTGTTTCTACCCGCAATTTCAACAGGTAAGCTGGCCAGCGGCATCAGCGCATCCATAAAGGTGGGATACATTTCTCCCCATACCCACGTATGCATACCGCCCATAGAGGTACCCATTACCAGCCGCAGGTGGTTAACACCAAGGTGTTGTGTAAGCAACAGGTAATCGGCTTTAACCATGTCGTTATAAGTGTATTTAGGAAACTTCATGTGCAGGCCATTGCTGGGCTTGCTGCTTTTACCATGACCAATGGCATCGGGCATTATGATGTAATACTTTGTAGCATCGAGCAGCTGGCCAGGCCCAAACAGGTTGCCTGCAAAGCGATCGTTAATAAACTGCTGACCGGTACCGGTAGTTCCATGCATCACGATCACGGCATTGGTAGTTTGGCCCTTCCCGTCTTTCTTTGGTGTGCCCATGGTGTAATAATGCAGGTTCATTTCGGGCAACACTTCCTTGCTTTCAAATTCAAACCCGGTCACTTTATAATCGCCTTCCACAGCAGCCGGGTATTTGGCCTGTCCGTTGGCATATATCGCACATACTACCATCAATACAAGCAGGGAACATTTCATCATAATTCTTGTTTTTGTTATTGATTCAGATCTTAGAATTTATCCCAAAATAACTTAGTTTCTACTCTGTCGCCGCCTATATCATTAGCCGCTTTGGTATAATTGGCACCATTGAGCTGCTGTTCAATACCCGGGTAGGATAACCTGTTGGGAAATCCTGATTTGGCGCCCACCGGTGCAGGTAGTTGCGGATAATCCAGTCTTCTCATTTCTACCCATTCGTCGTAAGGCCGGTTATATAAGGCAATCCATTTCTGGAACCCTATTTTTTGCTTAAAGTTGCCAGCGGCAGTTGAATAGGCCACATCGTTCCTGGCAAGGTAAGTATCTGCATCAGCACTGGTTCCACCCCACCAGATGATAGAGGCCCTGATAGCATTTTTGTAATGATCTTCTGCGGTTCCTCCTACAGCATAGCCGCGTTCTACGGCTTCTGCGCGGATAAATTCCGTTTCTACATAATCAGCCATGATATTAACAGCATCTGGTGCAGCTATTTTTGCGGAAGGCTTTGAAATAGCGGCGAACGAAACCACTTCTCCTACTACCGAACCAACATACTGGCCTACGTTGTTGGTGCCAAAAAATTGTGTTTTACGTGGATCAGCCATGTTGTTCAATACATCCATCAGGTCTTTGGCCGCAATAAAATCTGAACGTCCGGAAGTTACTATCTGGTCGTACAAAGGATTGTTGTTGGGCGGGCTGGCCAGGTATTTAAAGATAGCGTTATCAGCAGCTGAGTTGATGGCATTAGGGCTCGCCTGTTCAATGGCTGCTTTAGCCGTTTCATTGTCTACATCGGCGACTACAATGGCAAGCCGCATGTACAGCGTGTTGGCAAATTTTATCCACTGGCTCACGTTGCCCCCATACAAAAAATCCTGTGTAGCCGCAAAACCGCTGCTGCCTGCATTGAGGCTGTTGATATCAGCGGCCAGCTTTTTTAACAGATCTGCATATACGGTTTTGGCGTCGTCGTAGGCAGGGAATAAGATAGTATTGTCCAATGCTTCTTTATAAGGAATATTTCCAAAGCTATTCACCAACACACCCCAGGTGTATACTTCAATAATATCCAGTATGGCCAGCTGGTTGGCTCTTACACCATCGGAAAGGCTTGCATCAGCGGTTACAATACGTTCAGCATCTCTCAGATCGTTCAGGATATCTCGGTTCATACGGGCCCACCACGCAGCATTGATAGCTCTGGTATTAAAATCATACTGTGCTTCTTCCTGATTGGTAGCCTGAGACCAGTGTTTTATTACGTGCCGGAATATATTCACATTTACATTGGCAGAAGCCATGCCATCGGAAAGCGTTTTAACAGCATTGTTGAACAAAGTACCAGCCGGTACTACAGCCGATTTTTTTACCTCCTGGTTGAGCTTATCTATATTTTTAGTACAGGATGCCAACAGGAACAATACAGGCACCCATATCTTATATATTGTTTTCATAACGATCGTTTAAAATTTTACCTTGATGTTTGCCCCAATGTTCCGGGATGTAGGATAGGCGCCGCTCTGGTAGCCCTGTATATTACCGGCAGATAGATTTTCTTCCGGATCAGCATAAGGCAGGTTCTTATGAATCAACCACAGATTGCGGCCTATGAGCGATATATCCACCCCCTTGATGTATTTCTTTACACCGTTGAAAAGTTTGGAAGGCAGCGAATAAGTGATGTTGGCCTCGCGCAATTTTATATAACTGGCGTCATATACAAACTCCGATTGCGGTAATACCGTGCTGGTGCCTGAAACAATGGTTACCCGCTTGGTATTTTCCTTGCCATCATCGGTAACACCCGGCAGTATAATACCCCCGCCTTGTGCAACAGGTAATCGCTTATCATTGCCCAGGTCGTTCAGGCCAACTGATTCAGGCAGAAAACCTCCGTTCTGACCATAAT
>CBIMFG010000954.1:0-2930 GCA_966243125.1 uncultured Niastella sp. | reverse complement strand
GTATACCCAACAGGATGCTGATAAGGTAAAAACGATGTGCAGGGAGGCTGGCGCCAACATCATTATTGCAGAAGGCATGAAAGTGAAAAAGGGTGCGGAACAATCTGCGCTGTTTCAATGGCTCACAAACAAAGACCTGAATCGTCATTTCGATCAGGATGTGCAAGGTGTGGGCAGCAAATTCTTTGTGAATGAAAGCGGTGAGCTGTATGCTGTAATGGGGTCGCGGTCTGGCCTTACGGGTCCGTTAATGGATCGCATTGTTACCAGGTCAACTGGTAAAAGTAATCAGGAAAAAAAGAATTAAAGAAACCACCGGTGTTCCGGAACATAAAGATTATTCGTCTTAATATGTTTACTATGTTTAAAATAGCTGCTTTATCCCGTGTAATGGTAGCTGTGACGCTCAGCATGTATGGCGTCGCTGTTTACGCACAACAAACCAATAAACCGGCTACAATGCCGTCTATTAACCCTACTGTACATGTGGGGCAGAATTATACGAATGGAGTTCCGGTGAACCTTGTACGCACCTGGGAAGCTACGGCGCCAATAACAGATGCCAATGCCATAACAGGGGCTGCTTATAAGGATGCCAGGCAGACTACACAGTATATAGATGGATTGGGCAGGCCACTGCAAACTGTAAGCAGGCAAATTACCCCACAGGGCAAAGACATGGTGTTGCCTGTGGAGTATGATCTGTTAGGCCGGGAAGTATATAAATATCAGCCCTATGTGTCAACAGAAAATAATGGTGCATTTAAGATGAACCCTTTCAGCGCACAGCCCGCTTTTTATCAGGGCTGGTTTACCAATCAGGGTATCGTTGAAGAACAGGTATATTACAGTCAAACAAATTATGAACCGTCGCCGCTGAGCCGGGTATCAAAAACCATGGCGCCGGGTAATAGCTGGGTGGGTAGTAACAGGGGCGTAAGTAATGAATACATGGTAAATGAAGCAGGGGACGCGGTCCGCATCTGGAACATCACCAGCAACCTGTTAACTTATAACAATAAAGATGTATCCACCAACATTCCTTTTACTTCGGAAGTGTATAATACAGGCGAACTGTATAAAAATGTAACAACCGACGAAGCCGGTAGTGCAGTGGTAGAATATAAAGATAAAGAGGGACAGGTAGTGCTTAAAAAAGTGCAGTCAGGCAATCTGCCCGCGGGTGTAAGTGCATACACCGGGTATACAGGTTTTTTATGTTCCTATTATGTCTATGATGATTTGAACCAGTTGCGATTTGTGATACCGCCCAAAGCAGTGGCGCTTTTACTCAACAACAACTGGCAACTGACCGCGGATATGATCAATGAGTTGTGTTTTCGCTATGAGTACGATGAAAAAAAGCGCATGACCGGTAAAAAAGCACCGGGTGCCGACTGGGTATATATGATCTATGATGAACGGGACAGGCTGGTGTTTACGCAGGATGGCAACCAGCATAACCAGGGTCAGTGGTTAGCGACCCTGTACGATGTACTTAACCGCCCCGTTGTAACCGGGCTCATGAACTGGAACAGCGGCGATCCCGCCGGCCTGCAGGGAATTGTAACCGCGCAAACCATCGCAGATGCAAACACCACTATAGAAGGCGTTTCAATAAACAGGACCCCCATTCCCAGTGGTTCGAATTTCACCGCGCTGACCAAAACTTTTTATGATAATTATAGCTGGACGGGTAACGACTTTAACCCCGCCTACAATACCATTTTACAGCAGGATGCAGGAACCGATGTAACCAATGGCTATAACCTGCATCCGGTTGATATGCCCGCACAAAAGAATATACAGGCCCTGGGACTGGTTACAGGCACACAGGTGAGAGTGATTGCTGATCCTAATAATTTAAGTGCCGGCAACTGGCTTACCACCGTAAACTTTTATGATGACAGGAACAGGATAATACAGATTAATAGTGAAACGCACAAAGGAAGGGATATTGTAACCAACCGGTACGATTTTACAGGCAAACTGCTTGTTAGCTATCTCGATCAAAACATTCCTACGGGTACGCCAACCAGTGTGCATGTAAAAACCATCTATGCGTACGACCATGGCGGCCGGTTAATGGAAATGTGGAAATCGCTTAACGACAATAATAAAATTCTCATTGCCAAAAACGAGTACAATGAATTGGGACAGTTATTGACAAAGGAGCTGGGACATAAAAAAGACAATTATGGTAATTATACTACGGAGGCTTTGGAGAAACTAAATTATTCCTATAATATCCGTGGCTGGCTTACCGGCATTAATAAAGACTATGCCAATAACAGGGGCATTCCTGAAGCTTATTTTGGTATGGAACTGAATTATGACAAAGGGTTTTTAGCCCCCCAGTACAATGGAAATATTGCAGGCACCATATGGCGCAGCAAGGGCGATGGCCAGCAAAGAGCCTATGGCTATACGTACGACAAGGCCAACCGGTTAATGGGGGCCGATTTTACGCAGTTTAATGGCAGTGGTTACGATAATGATCCCGTTGTAAATTTCGATATGTTTATGGGTGTCGATGGCCTGGATGAATCAACAGCGTATGATGAAAATGGAAATATTAAAGCCATGAAACAATGGGGGCTGCAATTGAATAACAGTCCGGTTATTGATGACCTGCATTATTCTTATTTCAATAACGGTAATAAATTAAGTTCGGTAAGCGATGCGCCTGCTGCCGGCCCAGGGATGGGTGATTTTACCGATAACAACAGCGGTGATGATTACGGCTATGATAAAAATGGAAACCTGGTAACCGACCTGAACAAAAGAATAAACGGCAGTACCGGGATTGACCTGGGTGGTGGCGGGGCCATTATCTACAATCACCTGAATTTGCCCTGGCAGGTAACCGTAAAAACAGCTGATGGATTGGCTGAGAAAGGAAAGATCACTTATGTTTATGACGCAGCTGG
>CBIMFG010000953.1:0-2932 GCA_966243125.1 uncultured Niastella sp. | reverse complement strand
TTTTCAGCGGTTTGCAGGTCAATAGCATACTCTTGCAGTAAGCGATAGGTAAATGCAGGATTGGTTTGCAGTGTGGTTTGCAGAAAGTTGTAGGGGATATAACAAACTTTTGAATCTTCTAACGTGGTAGCTGAAACCGGAAATACCTGGGTGGCGCCAAAACCGCGATGCCCCAACACATCACCCGCTTTGGCAAAGCGAACAATTAGTTCCCGCTGTTCACCCCATTGTTTGTGCACTTTTATGGAGCCTGAAGTTATAAAATAGATGCCCTCAGCCGGGTTGCCTTCTTTGAAGATCAGGGTGCCTTTTTTCAGGTGTAACGTCTTCTTTTTGACCGCGATAAGTTCTTTCCAATCTGATAAACAATGGGTACATAAAAAGCAACTGGTAAGGTCGCATGAATTGTCAGGCATGGTGCAAAATTAATGATTTTTTATATAGAATTAAATATTAAAATATTGCGTTGGCAATATTGTTATGGTTAATTACTTAGTTTTGTGTTGTAAAATATTAAGCCGGCAATATTTTATTCTCCCTTCCGAAACGACCTATTTTTTGGACCGATACTTCATTTTTATTAAAAAACATAAGGTTATGAATTCTTCGTATCTGACTCCTTTCTCAAAGGCCCTGTTAACCGGCGTGTTCGCAGGCATTTCCGCCACCTTTATCTGCATTATTTACAATGTTATTTTCAGGGATGAAACCAGGTTTCAGTTGTTCAATCTCATCAATGTATCGTCGCTCATCTTCGGCGTAAATATCGCGTTTATGTTAATTGGCATCATTTACTACTGGTTTATTAAGTATATGAAACGCAGCGGTGAAATGATCTATATAGGCGTGTTTGTGCTGATCACCATTTGGGGAATTATTAAAACCTCTGGCATTCAACGTACAGCTGATATGGCAGCTAATATTCAGTTCCATCACCTGTTTATAGCCATGATAATTATCTGGAGCATTGCAGCATCCATTGGTATTCCGGTGATGTTTCACAGCAGGAAGTTTGAAGAGCATGTTTTATAACAAAGGCACTTTCTTCATTAACTCATTTTTATACACTCTCCCAACAGGTATTGATAGCTCTCCTATCAGTACCTGTTCTGTTTGTACACTTTTAATTTTATCAAGGAAAACAATAAATGATTTATGCACGGAATACCGCGTACAATCAATAAATTTAAAGGTACATACCTAACCATCCATGAAAAGAGTTTATAGTATTGATGTACTTAGAGGCCTTGTAATGGTCATTATGGCCTTAGATCATGTACGGGACCTGTTGCATACAACCGCAATTGCCCAACAACCTACTGATTTAAATACCACCACACCTGTTTTGTTTTTTACGCGTTGGATCACCCATTTATGTGCACCAACTTTTGTTTTTCTTTCAGGCACTTCCGCGTTTCTCTCCATGAAGCGCACAAATGATCTGTCTGCTTCCCGCCGGTTTTTATTAACAAGGGGCTTGTGGTTGATGGTGCTGGAGTTTACCCTGGTGGGTTTTGGCGTATGGTTCGATGTTCGTTTCACCGTACTTTTCTTTAATGTATTTGCCACCATAGGCATTGGGTTTATGGTGCTGGCCCTGCTGCTGAAATGTTCCCCCAAAACAATTGGTATTATTGGCTTGTGTATTTTGTTTTTGCATAACCTGGCGCCATTGGTGCCCGGTGATGAAAGCGCATTGTTTAAAAAAGTGCTGATGCCGTTGTTTGCACCGGCTTCGTATTCTTTAGGCAATGACCGGTTGTTTATTATCGGTTATCCGCCAATACCCTGGTTGGGAATTATGCTGGTTGGTTTTGCCTGCGCACGTTTTTTTGAATGGGAAATAAAGAAACAGCAATCGTTGTTTTTAAAGTTGGGTGTTGCCGCTATTGGGTTGTTTACGTTGCTCCGGTTCATCAATATTTATGGAGACCCTGCGCCCTGGTCGCAACAAAAAAGTGGGTTGTTTACTTTTCTTTCTTTTATAAACGTTACCAAGTACCCGCCTTCGCTGCAGTTCTGCCTGTTGTTATTAGGCTGTATGTTTCTGATAGCGGCGGCTCTTGCCGGTATAAAAAATAAATGCACAGAATTGGTGTGCGTATATGGCAAAGTGCCCTTGTTTTATTTTGTGCTGCACTGGTACCTGATTCATCCACTTGTTTTTGTAATGGTATTTATGCAGGGCTTTAAAGCCTCCGACATGGTGTTTGGTTTCAACTTTGGCAGACCCAAAACAGGCAGCGGCATCCCATTATGGGGCGTTTACCTGGTGTGGATTGGTATTGTAGTGGCCATGTATCCGCTGTGTAAATGGTATGGGCGCTACAAGGAACGGAATAAAAGGAAAATGTGGGTGCGCTATTTTTAATTACTTAACAAACTCGCAGGCGAATACCCATACTGTTTCTTAAATGCAAACGAAAAATGCGACAGGTCTTCAAAGCCGGCTTCCAGGTATACCTCTGCGGGCCGGTTTTTCTTTTCGGTGATCAGGTAGTGCGCCAGTTCCAATCTTTTTTGCAACAGCCATTTTTGCGGGGGAATGCTGTAGGTTTTTTTAAAGTCGCGGTGAAAGGTGCTCAGGCTGCGGCCGGTTAAGTAACCAAATTTTTCAAGCGGCATATTGAACATAAAGTTCTTTTCCATAAAATCAGCGAGGTCTAATTTACCGGGGTCGCTGAAGTTCGTGAGCATACCGTCAATAGAAGGATCAATAACGCGAAGTATACTGATGGCTTCACTGATCTTCAGGTTGGCAATGTTTTCGGGAAATGCTTCCTGCATGTCGAAATAAGGGATGAGCGAAGCAAGGCAGCTTTCCAGCAAAGGATGGTCATTAAACACGCGGATCTTTTGTGGTTGGTAATCTGCCGCATTCAGTGGCATGTTTGCATAATAAGTTCTAAGCCGTTCTACCGACAGGTGCATC
>CBIMFG010000952.1:0-2933 GCA_966243125.1 uncultured Niastella sp. | reverse complement strand
TATGTGATGGAGTTATGCATTGAAGACAGCACTTTAGAAGAATTTGGTAAATTAACCGGTATTACCACCGTTGAACAATTACACTTTGCCAGTCCGCACCTGTTATTAAACCTCTACCACCAGGGCCAGGCATTTTTAAGCGTATTATACGACAATGGCGACTGCTGCTGGGAACTGGTTTTTCAGAAAAAAGAAGGCAGGATGCATGTAAAGGATGAAGAACAGGAACTGAACTGGGTAGCACGCAAGAAACTGGAAAGGCCGGTGGATTTTATAAGATATATCACCAACTATTCAAAGAAACATTAATAAACCTTAATTCCGGGCTATGACAAGGGCTGCCAAACATATCTATACTTTGCTGGATGAACACTTAGGCATTTACGACAATCCACAGGGCATTCAGTTTGTTATGAGTTTTGATGACACCGTATTTGTTGTAAAACCCATAAACCCGCCCCCAGAGCCCTATATTGATTACGGATTATTATACCCGCCCAATCCATTCGAAACGTTTGTTGACGATTTTCAATTTTCCGGTTCCCGCGCATTAACCACCATGACGCCCAACAAACTTTGGGCTTTGTACAAGTTAGGCAAGGTGGAGATCTACTGTACCCTTGTGGTAGGGATCATTTTTTATGTCCTGTATTTCAGGCTGGGAAAAAACAACACCATGATCGTACGCGAAGAAAACGACCGGGAGCATGAGTTGGGAATGGTATTAACCAGTCCGCAGCAGATTGTCGATTACACACAAAACCACTTCTTTATGCAAGTTGATTAACCATTGTTCACCATTAAACCATATGTAAGATGAGGAATAATAAGATGTTCAAGAGACATGTAATGCGGGCAGTTACCACCTATAAGGAAATGCTCGACACCCATTGTTGTAATGGCGATCCTGCAGATCAATTATCCTTGCAGTTTGGCGTAAGCCGCAATGTATTACAACTGGCGTTTATGAAAATTTATGGCGAAACCATTCGCGAGTACAAGCTACGCATCCGCATGGAACGTGGCTGTTCGTTACTCGGCACCGGTATGGATGTAAAGGAAATAGCCACCGAGTTGAACTATACGGAGACCCGCGCCTTTACAACAGCTTTTAAAAGGTATCATGGTTTTACCCCGACGGTCTTTTGTAATTTATTGGTTTAGAAATATAACGTTTAACTTAAAAAACTTTGCAGATGGAAACCTTACTCCAGCCTGTTGTCACTGACCAGGCATTAACCCACACCAGCGATTACCTCAACTATAAAAAGCAAGAAATACACCAGGGAAAGGATGCGGCTCTCCTAAGTGCCATGGCAACCGGCACTACATAGGAACAGCACCGGCCATGACGATGTGGTTTACGGCTCAAGCTATGGAGGCGGTGAGCTGTGCTGCATCCTATTCTTCCTGGTGATACTATTAATCACTTACAAAAATCTTATTCCATGTCACCGTATAAACATCCTTTTCCCCTGCCAGTAGCCCGTGCTACTACTCATGTTAAGGCGTATATTGACTTATTTCCCTTTTGCCGTAAAAGCACAGATGAACTGGCAGCACAAGTAGGTATTAACCGAAACATATTACAGCAGTCTTTTAAATACGTTAACCAAATAACCATCAAAGAATACCAGTTCAAAAAACGAATGCAGGCAGTTTGCGAATTGCTGCTGGAAGGCAAGTTGAGTAAAAAAGAGATAGCCAGAAAATGCGGCTACGAAAACGCCAACAACTTCAGCAATGCGTTTAAGAAGGTGTATAAGATGTCGCCCACTGAATACCAACGGCACCATTGGGCCAATAACGAATCTGTTAGCATAGATAATAATGCTGGCAGCATAGATGAGTAAGCTGTAAGAATATTTTTCCCGTATTAACTTGCATACATAAGCAAAACGGCCTGTAAAGATCTAACGACACCACACACTAGCAACAGGCAACCCACCCTTAGTTACAGTAACGAACACAATTATTAATTATGGAAAACATAATGATGGATGAACGCATGCCTAAACGAAATGTATTTATTAGAATTATCACTTTCTCCTGGTTAAAGAAACGTTTGGCAGTTGAGATCATTGCACTATTATTTGTTATTCTCTTTTTATATACCGGCATAGCCAAATTGATGGACTTTGAAGTTTTTAAAGAACAGCTATATGAGTCCCCTATTTTGAAGCCCGTAGCGCCTGCTGCAGCCTGGGGTGTGCCTATTACAGAGTTTATACTATCTATTCTGCTTTTCGTTCCTAAATACCGTTTAAAGGGCTTATACGCGGCGTTTGTGCTGATGGTCCTATTTACCGGATATGTAGGCTGGCTACTGGCCTTTGCGCCAGAGCTGCCTTGCAGCTGCGGTGGGATTATGGAAGCGTTATCATGGCCGGCACACCTGGCGGTAAACATCGGATTGGTAGGGCTGGCGCTTGTAGGAATCATCATTGCTAAAAGACTTAAAAGAAACGGGGAGGAATTATGAAACGTACATTCATTGTAATTGCGACAGTAGTACTTTCAGGTTGTTACAGTAAACAGCCAGAGATCAAGAAAACAGGTTTGGAAGGAAAGCCGATGCCGTCGATAGATCTGCTAGCGGTAGATAGCTTAACCCACATTAATACAGATGATATAAAGCCAGGGAAGCCTACTATACTATTTGCCTTTGAGCCTTGGTGTCCTTATTGCCGGGCGCAGACTACGAGTATGTTGTCGCGGATCGAGGAGCTAAAGGATGTGAATATTTATATGTTGTGTACGAGTAGGTATGCGCAGTTTAAAGAGTTTTATAAGAAATATGAGTTGGCGAAGTATCCGAATGTAACGGCTGGGATAGACTATAAAAGAGGGTTTTCAGATTACTTCGAGCAGGCAAGTGTGCCTTATTTAGCGATATATGGCGCCGACAAAAACCTTAAACAAGTATTAGAAGG
>CBIMFG010000951.1:0-2937 GCA_966243125.1 uncultured Niastella sp. | reverse complement strand
CAGAAGCGTTCAACGAAACTGTTGAAGAGCTGACTCAATCACTGATGCCACTGGTTGCGGAAAATGGTATGGATTGGATGTATGCGAACTGTAGCACTACTGCGCAACGCGGTGCATTGGATTGGTGGAAGAAGTTCCGCGATGCTACTTTACCTGTATTCAACGACCTGTATGAAAGCGTTGCCACCGGTAAAGAATCTCAACGTTCAATTGACAGCAACAGCCAGGCTGACTACCGTGAGAAACTGGAAGCTGAGCTGAAAGAACTGCGTGAAAGCGAAATGTGGCAAGCTGGTAAAACAGTACGCAGCCTTCGTCCTGAGAATCAAAAACCAGCCGAAGTTATTGCATAACGCTTAACGCCTAACGCAGAACGCAGAAGAAATCAGCGTTCCGCGTTGGGCGTTCTGTATAAAAAATTAGCCACTGCCTGCATCGAAAATAAGCGTTGAGCGTTTAGCATTAAGCGTTTTGCGTTTTCTGATAACTAAAACAGCGGAAATAAATTTCGATCAGGGACGGTGGCTATTTTTTTTGAATCAAAATATAGTATGAGCACATTCACACAAACGAGGCCCGAACTGGAATTTCATAAAGCAGCTTTGCGGTTAAAAAAGGTGGTGAACAAAACACCGCTGATGTACAACCACAACCTGTCGAAGAAATACCAGTGCAACGTATACCTGAAGCGGGAAGATCTGCAGGTTGTACGGTCGTACAAGTTGCGCGGAGCCTACAACATGATGAGTAGTTTGCCCACCGAGCAGTTACAGCAGGGCGTGGTATGTGCCAGTGCGGGCAACCATGCACAGGGTTTTGCTTTCTCCTGTAAAAAGCTCAATTTAAAGGGCGTGGTTTTTATGCCCATTATTACACCCCGGCAAAAGGTAAATCAAACCAAAATGTTTGGGGAAGAGAATATAGAAATACAACTCATTGGCGATACGTTTGATGATTGTGCTATTGCTGCCAAGCAATATACTGAGCAGCATGGAATGACCTTTATTCCGCCGTTTGATGATTACCGCATTATAGAAGGGCAGGGAACTGTAGCAGTTGAAATTCTGGAAGAACAAACCGAGATAGATTATGTGTTTATACCGGTTGGTGGCGGCGGCTTAAGTGCCGGGGTTGGATCGTATATGAAAACGTATTCACCCAAAACAAAAATTATTGGCTGTGAGCCCGAAGGCGCTCCCTCTATGCTGGAAGCATTGAAGGCCGGTGCTCCTGTGTTGTTGAACGAAATAGACCGCTTTGTAGATGGGGCGGCAGTAAAAAGAGTAGGAGACATCACCTTCTCAATTTGTAAAGAAGTGTTGGACGAGATGCACCTGGTGCCGGAAGGAAAAGCCTGTTCAACCATTTTGAAATTGTATAGTGAAGATGCAATAGTTGTTGAACCAGCTGGTGCATTATCAATTGCAGCGTTGGATGGTTATGCTGATGTAATAAAAGGTAAAACTGTTGTATGCATTATCAGCGGCAGCAACAATGACATTGATCGTATGCAGGAGATAAAAGAAAGAAGCCTGCAGTACGAAGGATTGAAACATTATTTCCTGGTAAGGTTTGCACAAAGGCCAGGCGCGTTGAAAGAGTTTGTGAACCATGTACTGGGACCTACTGATGACATCACACGGTTTGAATATATGCAAAAAACAAACAAAGAAAGCGGCCCTGCATTGGTAGGTATTGAGTTGAAGAAAAAAGAAGATTACGATATACTGTTGCAGAACATGCAACGTTATAACATAGACTATACAGCGCTAAACAAGAACGATACGTTGTTTGGTTATTTGGTATAAAACATATGTTATCTGTTTAAGTGGTGGCCCTTCCGATTTATTGGGAGGGCTTTTGTTTTTTATGAGAATGCTTAACGCTGAACGCTAATACACCGCAATGTTGCATTTTGCATTAAGCGTTATGCGTTTAGCCTTAAGCGTAAAAAAGCCCCCGCCGAAGCGAGGGCCTTTGTCATAAAGTCTGACGGGTAGTCTTCCTTCGTAGGATACTGGATTACGGAAGAGTTGCTATCGGTTGCTTATGTTTGGTCTTTTCATAGATATTGGGCCGTCAATGTTCTTAAGGGACGGGACAAAACATATATGCGTCTACTTTGGGACAAATAAAAATTGATTGTCCTCATAGAACGGATTGGCTTTTCGCGGATATTGGCGCGTGCTAATAGGTTAATTAAAGTGGTACAGGGCAACTTGATATTGGATTTCTGTACTACTGGTTTTCCCCGGATATTGAAATACTAATAGGGATTAAAACGATACATAGATCGATATTGGATTTACGTAGCCTGGTTTTTCTCGGATATCAGATACAATAGGCGTTAAAAAGTGCACATGGACTGATATTGGATATTATGTTCTTGGTCTTCCAATGGATAATGGAATGCTTGTCCCGACATTACATCGGGAAGGATATTCAAAGAAACTATTTATGTTGGCTAACCGTTACGGCAATGCACTGTTAGTGGCTCGTTATTGATACATGGCGATAAAAACACAAAGAGAAATGAAATAGCAATGGCAATGGCTGTTATGCAACAATGGTTAGAATGGTCGAAGAGTATTTTTGGCGATATTGCTGTCAGCTAATATTGGATTTTGCGCTGCAAATTTACATCGTTATGGCACAACAGACAAATACTTTTGCTTAAAACTTGTACACATATAACCGTGCTTAACAAACGTTTAGGCATTAACACTTAGAACACTGATGAGCGTTAGTTTACTGGTATAATAACCATTTAACAAGTGTATGATAATAGAACGCAATCATATTATGTAAAGCTATTATTTTTAACTACAGGCCTTGTGGTTGTTTGTACTACACGTGTATTGACAAGTTTGTTACACCGTGTTGAAAATGTTAAAGTATGTTAATTGGTGAGTGGTGAGTGGTCAGTGATGAGTTGAT
>CBIMFG010000950.1:0-2940 GCA_966243125.1 uncultured Niastella sp. | reverse complement strand
CGTTCGCGGTATTCCCGAAATGCATGTGAAAGACGTTCATATCGAGAACTGCATACTGCAGGCCAACAAAGGCATCGACATTCAGGAAGCATCGGGCATTACCATTAAAAATGTAACCATCCTCAGCAAAGAAACCAATCCGGTGGTAGACATCATCAACAGCGACAACCTCACCTTTGATAAACTGATTTATAAAAAAGATTCAGAACTGTTATTCCGCGTAGCGGGCGACAGAACAAAAAGTATTAACATTCAGAATACCGATGCGTCAAAAGCCAAACAGAAAATTCAATTTGAATTTGGCGCATCTGAGCAAAATGTAAGTATAAAATAAAAACCGTTACAGGTTGCCAGTTACCAGTTACCGGGAAAACGCCGCGTCGATGCCGGAAAACCGGAAACCGGTAACCGGTAACATGCAACCTGAAACCTGGAACTTGCAACTTGGAACAAAAAATACCAACATGAAGATTTCACGCACGTTGATTGCCATTAGTACATTAGTAACGGTCATCAGCTATGCCCAACAAGGAACAGCTGTGTCGGAAGTAGCTACAGAAAAACAGAACTGGTCACAGGGAATGGCAGCATCGGTAATGGGCTGGTGGAACGATTCCCTGGCAAAAAAGCCTGCCCACTGGAGCTATGATATGGGCGTGGTGTTAAAGGGTATGGAAGCGCTGTGGAAAGCAACCGGTAACGCTGAATACTACAAGTACATTCAAAAAAGTATGGATGCATGGGTGAATGAAGATGGCACCATCAGAGGCTACGATCCCCATGAATTTAATATCGACAATGTAAACGATGGTAAACTGCTGCTAACGCTGTATCGCGCAACCGAAAAGGTGAAGTATAAAAAAGCAGCTGATCTTTTACGTAGCCAGTTACAAAATCACCCGCGTACAAAAGAAGGCAGCTTCTGGCATAAAAAAGTATATCCCTGGCAGGTATGGCTCGATGGTTTGTATATGGGACAACCCTTTTACGCCGAGTACGCCATGCTGTTTGGAGAAGATACCGTTTTCAATGACATTACCCGCCAGTT
Organism: uncultured Niastella sp.; assembly: GCA_966243125.1. GTDB lineage: Bacteria > Bacteroidota > Bacteroidia > Chitinophagales > Chitinophagaceae > Niastella. The sequence continues at coordinate 1,892 of CBIMFG010000950.1, read as the reverse complement.
TGCAGCTATAGAGCGGCATACCCGCGACCCCAAAACCGGGTTGTTGTACCATGGCTGGGACGAATCGAAAGAACAACAATGGGCCAACAAACAAACCGGTAATTCGCCACACTTCTGGGGCCGCGCATTGGGCTGGTATGGCATGGCGCTGGTTGATGCGCTGGATTATTTCCCCGCCAACCACCCCGGCCGCGATACCCTCATTGGCATTTTAAACCGCTTTACAAAAGCCGTTACCAAAGTGCAGGACGCCAAAACCGGCCTGTGGTACGATATCGTGGATATGCCAACCACCCCCAAGAACTATCTGGAAGCATCCGCATCAAGTATGCTGGTGTACACCATAGCCAAAGGCATTCGCAAAGGTTACCTGCCGGCTACGTACTGGGCAAACGCCAAAAAAGGCTACGATGGCATTGTAAAAACTTTTGTTGACAAAAACGGCAAAGGCGAAGTACAGTTAAAAGGCACCGTAAAAGTATCGGGCCTGGGTGGTAACCCTTACCGCGATGGCAGTTTTGAATACTATATGCGCGAACCGGTAATTGTGAACGACTGGAAAGGTATAGGCGCTTATTTACTGGCTGGCGCAGAAATGGAAAACCTGCCCGCTGAAATGCCGGGCAGAGGCAAAACAGTTACGGTTGACTATTACTTTAACCACGAGGACAAAAAAGAACTGAATGGGTTTAAATACCCCACCCACTATACCTGGAACGAAATGAGCAATAACGGTTTCAGTTTACTGGGCGATATCTTCAGCAGCTACGGCGCTAAACTAAGCACCCTGGAAGCTGCGCCTACAGCCGCTAACCTGGCCAAAACCGATGTATACATCATTTGCGATCCCGATGGCCTGAAAGACAATAAAAACCCCAATTACGTAAACGACGAGCATGTGAAGGCAATTACAGCCTGGGTGCAAAAAGGCGGCGTATTGATCTTAATGGCCAACGACAGCGCCAATTGCGACCTGGTGCATTTCAATAAACTTGCCAACGCATTCGGCATCAACTTCAGCAACCGCGGCCGCAACTTTGTACAGGGCAGCCAGTACGAAACAGGCGCCATTACTATCCCCGCAGGTAACGCAGTGTTCAAACAAACCAAAAAGGTTTATTTGAAGGAGATCAGCATAATTGATACAATGGCCCCCGCCGCACCATTGGTGAAGGCCGACAACGATATCATTATGGCAACCGCCAAATTAGGCAAGGGAAGTGTGTTTGCCGTAGGCGATCCCTGGCTGTATAATGAGTACACCGATGGCCGTAAAATACCTGCCGAGTATGAAAATGCCAAGGCAGCTTATGAATTAGCTAAATGGGCGTTACAGCAAGGGGCAAAGAAGTAATATATTACCGGTTGGTTGTCACCAGGCGGTAGGTAAGTGCAGGATAGAAATCTGAGGAATTGTGTGCATTTTTATGAGATGGCCCTTTTTGAGCTATGAATTACAAAAAATTGAATTATAAAAATTAAAGCGTAGAGTATGATCCTTTCGAGGTACAACCTGAAAAATATCAGTGCGCAGGATATACAAGCACCTGCTGATGCTGTTTTTGATCTTCCTGAAAAAGTATTGCAGTTTGGCACTGGCGTATTATTGCGCGGTTTACCAGATTATTTCATTGACAAAGCCAACCGCCAGGGCGTTTTCAATGGCCGGGTGGTAGTGGTAAAGTCAACTGACAGCGATTCTTCTGCATTTGATAAACAGGACGGTTTATATACTTTATGCGTTCGTGGGTTGGAAAACGGTAAGACTGTAGAAGAGAACATCATCAACTCTTCTATCAGCCGCGTGCTGAGTGCAAAGGACGAGTGGAGCGAAATTTTGAAGTGCGCCCACAATCCCAACATGCAGATCATTATCTCCAATACAACCGAGG
>CBIMFG010000949.1:0-2945 GCA_966243125.1 uncultured Niastella sp. | reverse complement strand
GTTCTACCGACAGGTGCATCACCACTGTTTTATGTGGCAGGCCATCTTTAGGGTAGTTGATAATTGTAGCCAGTTGGTTACGCGGAATTAAAAATATATCGCCTGCTTTGAATACGTAATGTGCATCAGCCTGAATGATTTTGGTTTCGCCCGAAATAAACCACACCAGCATATGATGCTCAAACAATACCTCTGTTTTAAACAACTTGTCGGCATAGCAGGAAAGCTTGATGTCGGGCGTAATATATTTGGCCTGAAATTCCATCTGATATTTGTATTACAAAATAAAGCCGTTCCGGTTAAAACAGACCGGCATTATTTCTGATTGTTCTTAATTAACCGGGAATGTTAATCCGGTCATTTCCTCGCTCAGTTTCCATAGGCGTTGCGCATTTTCTGCATCAACTGAATATGGTTTTACCCCACGCAAGGTGGCAGGCTCATCATAGCGATGTTCTATATTTCCCAGGTCCAGCTCGGCAACGTCGCAATCTTCGCAATACACGCCGCCTATATTATTCAGCAGTGGGCTGGTAGCGCACCATACGGTGGTAGCGGCGCCCTGCGGTGTAGTTTTTAATTTGCGGGCTACCTCAGGTTTTATGTTGCCATCCAGGTCGTGGGTGCCCATTTGTTTAAACAGGTCCATAGGCGCTTCGCGGCCAAGGTCGGTGCCATTTACTGAACCCGGGTGTAATGAATAAGCCCTTACCCCAAACTCTTTTCCACGATTGTCAAGCTCTACAGAAAACAAATTGTTAGCTGATTTGGATTCTCCATAACCTTGCAGGGTTTCATAGTTCCGGTGCAGATAATTGGGGTCCTCAAAATTAAAAGGCGCAATCTGATGCCCGAATGAGGATACATTCACAACCCGGGCGCCATTGGCTTTTTTAAGTGCAGGCCATAGTAATGCAGTTAATTGAAAATGTCCCAGGTGATTGGTAACCAATTGGCTTTCATATCCACGGCTGTTGCGGCGAAGCGGCACCCACATAATACCTGCATTATTTATTAAAAAATGTAATGGGTTACCAGACGAAATAAATAAATTAGCGAATCGTTCAATAGAGGCTGGGTCCATCAGGTCCATTTCTTTTACAGTGACATTGGGGATGCCAGTCAGGTTTTTTGTTGCTTTTGCCGTGTCGCGGGCGGGTACCCATATAGCAACATTAGCTTTTGATAATGCTTTTACGGTTTCAAGCCCAATGCCGGCATAGCCACCGGTAACAATAGCTGTTTTTCCCATTAAATTCATTGTACTAATCACATCCATTGCCGTTGTTGTAGCTGAAAATCCTGAATGAAGCGGCTGTTGCAAAACGCCGTTATAATTGTTGGTTCTTTTTTCTGCTGACATATTTAATTATTTACAACAAAAGTAGAACGGGTTCTACCGGAGGACTTTGTTGTGCATGTCAAATATGCTTTGTTCAGCATGTCATCCGTTTATTATTGAAAACTCATATGAAAAAACTGTTTTACGTGGTATTGTATTGTGTCGTGATGTATAACAGTCAGGCACAAACCCCTTTGCAAACTAATCAACTGGCAACACTGGGAAAAGTGTGGGGATTTTTAAAATGTTTTCATCCGGCTGTAGCCAAAGGCGATGCCGACTGGGACAAGGAGTTGTTACGCATGATCCCATTGGCAGAAGACGCAGGGAGTAAAGCCAAATTTGATTCCCTGTTAGAAGCCTGGTACCGTTCTTTACCGGCAGCAAAGCTGTCTTCAACACCGGTGAACTGGCATGCAGATTCTATTGTAACCATCTTTTCTGCAAAAGACATTCGGCAGTTCCCTGTTTCAAAATGGCTGAAGGGCGAACTGATGCGGTTGTATGAATACCACCTGCCCGATACCAACCGCTATGCCACCCGCTATTATGATGGATACCGGTTCGATCACATCATTCATGATGAAAAGGCGTATGACTATCCATTGTGTCCCGAACCTGCTGTACGCATGCTGGCGCTTTTCCGGTACTGGAATACCATCAATTATTTTTATCCGCATAAAGCGCGCATTCCCAAATGGGATACTGTATTAGTATCATATATCCCGCGGTTTATACAAGCCAAATATTTAACTCAATATCAACAGGCTGTACAGGAACTGATACATGAACTGCCCGATTCACACTCGTTTATAAAAGGGCCGGGTATCAATAGCAATATGCCGCCTTTTAGGGTGGCACATGTTAAAAACAAATACCTGATAGCAGAAAGTGACGACAGCGTTGTGAAAAAATGGGATTTCAGGGTGGGCGACGAAATTGTATCTGTTAACGGAAAACCAGTTTCACAAATAGAAAAGGAATTGTTAAAGGTTACTACAGGCACCAATATTTCATCCCGCTACCGCAATGTTGCCATGAGCCTGTTGCAAAATGACAACTCCATTGTACAGGTAGGCATTGAAAGAAACGGTACCCTCCTGAGTGATTCAGTTAAGCTGAGTGACTATTTAATAAACAGTTTAATTCCCCGGTCGCAAAAGCCCTTGTGGGAGGAGCTGGAAAAAGGCATCTGGTATGTACGTTTTTGCGAGATCAAAGAAGCCGATACGCTGAAGAGGTTATTCAACGATATTCAACATGCAAAGGCGGTGATCTGGGAAATGCGCGATTACCCAAATTATAAAGTATCTACTGAAGTATATAAATATTTCTTCCCCGCAAAAACAACGTTCTCTGAAAGAGAAAATGCCTGGGACTATTACCCCGGCGCTTTTGTAAAAGGGCCGCAGGATTTTATTCCGGAAGGTAATGAGGCGCTCATTTACAATGGGCCGCTAATCATTCTGGTTGATGAACTAACCCAAAGTTTAAGTGAATCGGTGGTTATGGCATTAAAGCAACGCCCTAACTCTTATACAATGGGGCGGCAAACAGCAGGTACAACAGGTAATATTACCTGGCTTTCTTTACCGGGCGCCAG
>CBIMFG010000948.1:0-2949 GCA_966243125.1 uncultured Niastella sp. | reverse complement strand
GTAACAGCTGGGCCTTAAATGGAAATACGGTTGGCGCGTTAAAAACGATAGGTCCCATTGATAATTACGACTTGCCTGTCATTACAAATAATACCGAACGCATGCGTATTTCCAGCACCGGTAATGTGGCCATTGGTACCAATGAATTTGATTCCATACCTGAAAAACTGTTAATAGATGCAGGCGTTACTGATTCCTATAATCTGCTTATAGCAAAAGGAAACCGGAATGGTTATCTGCAATTTAATATCCAGAATAACTCTACAGGCGGACAAGCCAGTACTGATATTGTTGCTACGGCCAATAATGGAACGGAAACCACCAACTATGTAAACCTCGGGATAAATGGCGGTGGTTATAACAACGCAAATAATATTCTGAGTGGTGCAAATAACGGATATTTATACAGCGCCGGACAGGATTTTATAGTGGGTAACTCTTCCACTACAAAAAACCTGGTGCTGTTTACCGGTGGTATTGCTACCTCTAATGAACGAATGCGTATTACCAGCGCCGGATTGATAGGTGTTGGCACTACGGCCCCCAGTACAACGTTTCATATAAAATCAGGTACGGCAAACGATGCGGGGTTACGGTTGGAAAATTTGACCAACACTTCCACTACAACAAGCGGCGCTGCAGTGTTGGGGGTTGATGGTAACGGTAAAGTGGTAAGGGCTAAAGCACCGGTTTATTATTCTGGTACCGGTACAGCTACGATAGATGGCATTACAAAAATATGGGTGGCGGAAGTATCCAATGTAAGCGGTGGTATTCAAACAGTCAACATTCCTTCCAATGTGGGTTTTACTTCCATTATAAGTATACAGGTAACAGCAAAGGGTGGAAGTAGTGTAACCACAGCTCCCATTGCCATGGTTACCAGCAATACAACAGCTGCTGTTGTTATAAGAGTGTTGGAAAGCGCTACTGCAGGTGTTTTGGTAAATGGAACCGTTGAAGGATTGGACGCCCACAGCGACACCAATACTAAAATCTTCATTCGCGTAGAAGGTAACTAAATACTGTGCTCCAAAGAGTAAATCATATCATTTGTATGGCCGTTGTTTACTGCTTAAGTACAATAACGGCAGCTGCACAGCAGCAAGGCTTCTATGTGCCTAAAAAAGGAAAGATCTATTTCGCCGGCGATACCGCTACCATCTTCTCCAACGTAATAAACCAGGGTAAGCTAGGCGTTGATAAAAAAGCAGTATTGAATTTTAAAGGCAAAAAATGGACGAACGAAGCCGATGCCCTCATTACCGATGAAGGCAACAAGGGAGAAGATGCTTCCGGCACCGGTGGCGTGGTGCGTTTTAATGGAACAGACAATGTCCGCCAACAGATAGATGGTGGTTACAATGCTGTTACCCGCAGCGGGGCTGCCTTTGCTAATCTTGATATTCAAAATACTTATGGGGTTGAACTCACCGGCAGCACCGCCAAAGTGCGGAATAGTTTACACTTTAGTTCAGGAAGTTTATACCTGCAGCATAACACGCTGGTAATAGGGGATGGGGGCCCGGGCTCCATAACCGGGTACAACGCTGTTCGCTACATTCTTACCGGAAGTTCCGGCACAGGATTGCTGGTACGGGAAAATATCCGTAGTCGCGACAGTTGGGTCATCTTTCCAATTGGTGTTGATGATCATGCATACACGCCGGTGGCCATCAGAAATCATTCAAACCAGGGCGACGATTATCACGCCCGGGTATCTGATGGCGTTAAAAAAGACCTGTTTACCGGAGATGATCTAAAAGAGCAGGGGGTGAACAAGACCTGGGAAATAGGAAAGCGCAATGCTCCCAATGCCGGTGAAACAGACATCTCCTTCCTGCACCTGGTAGCTGAGGAAGGAAGTTTGTTCAGTGCTAATAGGCGCTATTCTTATGTGTCGCAATATACCGGCGATGGCTGGGATACTGCCTATCCGCAGGTATATCCGGTACCAGGCGTGCTGGCATCAGGGCCAGCGCTGGCTAATAGCGCGGTAAACTCCCGTACATTTTCCGGAAAAATTTCATCAGCTTCTTATTTTACCAAATTCACTGGTAATGGCGACACAAGCGGCGCCTTTACCCGGGTATGGTTAAATGGGTACCGACTGGACTATAACACGGTTAACGTATCCTGGACCACCAAACCTGAGGTGAATACCCGATATTTTGTGGTAGAACGTCGCCTCAGCAATGAAACTGGCTTTAGAAAAGGGGATTCCTTATCCTCGCAGGCGATTAATGGTTATAGCAATTCCTACCTGAATTATACTCTCAACGATGCCAACAATTACACCGGCATCAGCTATTACCGGTTACGACTCGTTAATTACAATGGCGAATATTCTTACTCCAACACCGTGGCTGTGGGTAATAAATCCGGCGGTTTTCAGTTGCTGTTGTGGCCTAATCCAACAGCGCGGCATTTTTATGTAGGTATCAATGGCTCAGCCAGTGTTAAATATGTAGTGATCTGGAATGTGCTGGGGCAAATGATCCACCGCGAGCCGGTGAATGACCGCAACATTATTGAAATGAGTCTTTGGTTGCCCGGCAACTACCTGGTTGGCTTTATTTCGTACAGCGGTCAGCTGTTGGAGACAAAGAAACTGGTTGTTACGGGAGATTAGCGGATCCTATATGTACCTCATACCCGCTTAAAAGTGTACTGACGCTGCCACCAGGGTTGCACTGAACAGGGTCTATGCAGTGCGACCTCAGTGGAACTCCAGTGCATCCCTTACTACGGAATTCGCCAGTAATGCAGGACATTTAAAGCAGGAACAATACTCCTTTGATCAGGGCAGCCCAATACATTTTTGTAAAAAATGGAATATTATTTTGTTGTATTGAAAATACGCCTACATTTGCACCCCCAACGCAAAAACGGGTCGGTGAAAAAGAAGGAAAAGAGGTAGGATGAGTCACTGAAAATCAGCTCTTAGAA
>CBIMFG010000947.1:0-2952 GCA_966243125.1 uncultured Niastella sp. | reverse complement strand
TGTTGCATGTTTCCTTGTAGCTGCTGCAGATTGCTTAACGACTTTTGCACCTCTGCCGGAAGTATTTTTGAAGAAGACAGCAGTTGAGGATTATTGTTCAAAAACGACAAACTACCTTTTAATGAATCCAAATAAGGCAGATACGCTCCGTTAAGCGCCTTTGTTATTCGCGTTGAATCTGATTTAAGCTTTTGGATTAATTCATTATACCGTTGTGCGGGATCTTCTGCGAAACAATTTTTAGCGGCAGCGGAATCTACCTTAGCTAGTTTTCTCTTCAGCTTTTCTTCGCGCCTGGCCTGTTTTTGCAGGTACTTTTCGGTTTGACGGGTTAGCCGGTCCTCTAATGCGGAAGTTCTCTTATTGACACTGGTAAAAAATGAAGAAGGGAAATTGACAATCCGGTCTATCATAGAGAGGCTGTCCTGTGCCTGTACGAATTCATACAGGCACATTGAAATAAACAGGATAAGCAATCGTTTTGGCATTAGTTAAGGTTTGAACACAGCCATTACAGGAATCAATATTCCTATAATACCAGCAATAATAAATGACAAATAAATTTCATTCTAAAACTAGAAAGGAAAATTGTTAACGCCTAAAAAAACTTTTTTTCGTGCAGCTTTGGACGATAAACGTGTTGATTTTAACTATAAGTGTGCAATTAACTTTTAAAAATATCAGCAAGCTTTTCGATAACCAACGGTTAACAAAATTTGGAACAATTGATGCTGGCGGCATTGCCGCAGGTATAGGTTAAGGCAACTTGAAAAAACGGCGTTGATCTGTGCAGTGTAAACCCGCTTCACTGCATTTCTTCCATTAAAAGCTTGTGGTTCGTTTGCGGTGAATTTGTCCAGAGCACAATTAATTTGTTTCTTAATCGTGTACGGTTTATTCGTAATAAACGCAAAACGCTGAACGCAAAACGCGTAACGCAAAACAGAGAATAGTAAACTCTGAACTTGATCGAGATGCTCACCTTTGGTAAGAAAAGAAGGCAAAGATGTATTGAACCTTAAAACCATTTACCCCAGTACTTTTCATATGTATGTAGCCTTTCTGGCGCATGACCGTAGCAGACAGTAGGAAAGCGTATACAAGGGTGCCGTTGAAATATAGTCAACTTAGGGATTGGGCGTTCTCGATAAACAGCAGGGAATCTTTCTTTTTAGGATACATTACAAATTCCTGCACCTTACTTTCGGCCGCAAAAGCGCTGCCATTGAATTGCAATATCAATGCGTTCTTATAGCAATCGAGTTTCAGTTTAAACTATAAGGTACGAAATTTATTTTTTAATGCTTGTCAGTTCAATCGACCCTGACTTACCGAACTTCTTTTTATCTTTTAACAGGTCCATATCCATTCTTATCAATCCGGTTTCTATAGGGGCAAGACCGGTATGCAAAGGCATCATTAAACCAGGTTGTATCTGGAGAATAAAAATCGAAGGGGATCAACAGGTTTTTTCCATCACATTGCAACCGGATGGTTTTCTCATAATGGTCATTCGCCTCATCTATTATTCCAATACCTTTTTTTATGATGGTGCTATAGGTACTACCTGCGCTATCAGCCACATTGACAACTTCGTAGACCATTCTCAATGCCTGATCGTGTCTATATGCAGGATTGTATACCATATATTCGAGTTGGGCGCCTTTTTGCATTAAAGCATTACTCCCACAGTTTTGGGCATCCGAACTAATAACGTCTAAACAAAGAATAAACAGCAATAAAAATTTCATAAGTTGGGTTGGGGGGTGCAAGATATGCGATAAATAATCAATGAATTTTATTTCCTGATGCTGTTAAGCTCTACACGAGTGCGATAATGTTCAAGCTTTACCAACCACACTTCTTTATTAAAATACAACCAGGCCTTTAATGGCTCATAATCGTCTTCAGCTTCACCTTCTACCACGCAAATCTTATAACAGGGAAAAGTACCCGCAGGTGTTGTTACATTTTCTTTGCCTGCCAGATATATGTGTAGAATATTAATTGTATTTACGTAATAAGGAACACTTTTAAATGTAGTAAATTCCTTGTACCCTGGTATGATAGTTTGGTGAAACCGCTTTTTCCCTTCCGGCAAACGAACAACGCATTCAAGGTTCAGGGGAATAATGTATGAAATTGCATCCTCTAGCGGAACATATACCATTGCAAAACCATAACTATCATTATAGCGCGGTGTAGGGTAAAGATCTCTTGTATAAATAGTATCGGGTAAATAGAGATCATATGGGATAAGCAGGACCTGACCGTCACATTGCAAAACAACCTTTCTTTCATAGTGTTTGGTAGAATCAAAAACGCCGAAACCTTTTTTGGTCATTGAACTCCAGGTACTACCGGCACTATCTGTTACCTGGTTTACCTGATAAAGCAGCCGGGAAACATCACTATCGGGCTTATTATGAAGTGTCCAGTAAAATTTATACTCCAATTGAGTCCCTTTTTGCATCAGAAGATGGTTTGTACAATCCTGCGCCCGAATAAAGCCGGAGAAAAGGCTACAGAGTAAGAATAAAAGGGGTTTCATGGGCAGGATTTCCCACAAGATATCTGCAGAAACTGTAATTCGCAATAGCACAAAAAAAATCCCTTCTGGTACAACCAGAAGGGACATTATCGGTGAGGTAAGCGTCAAAGGCATTTTCGTACCTCCTACTTCTTACTTCCTATTTCAGATTAATAACCCATGCCACCCATATCAGGAGCACCACCATGTACATGTGGCTCTTCCTTCTTAGGTTTGTCGGCAATTACGCACTCAGTAGTGAGTACCATACCGGCAATAGAAGCAGCATTTTCGAGGGCAATGCGCGATACTTTGGTAGGATCAATTACACCAGCCTTGAACATGTTTTCATACACTTCAGTGCGGGCGTTGAAACCATAGTCGCCTTTGCCTTCTCTTACCTTCTGAACCACAATGCTGCC
>CBIMFG010000946.1:0-2952 GCA_966243125.1 uncultured Niastella sp. | reverse complement strand
AACCTGGGTTTAAAGCTGTTGATGGGAATGCCCATGAAAGAGGAACTGGTGCTTACCGATACCTTAAGCGATGCCCAGATTAAAAGCGGCATACTGGAAGCCACTGCTTATAACTACAGTGACAGAAAAGAAATGCAATATGCCGAGCTGGGTAAAAAACTGAATGAGTATAACATCAAACGTTATAACCTGAGCCAGATCCCTACTGTAAGTCTTTCCGGCTCCTGGTCAAAGAACGCACAACGTAACCAATTCGATTTCTTTAACAAAGGTGATTGGTTTACCTTCTCCAATATCAGTTTAAACGTATCAGTACCCATTTTTAAAGGGTTCTACACCCGGTCGAAGATTGCGGAGGCAAAGCTGACCCTGAAAAAAACGGAGAACCAGATAGAGAACCTGAAATTGTCGATAGACAATGAAGTGGAAACGGCCCGCATAAAGTTCAATACCGCTATTGAGGCCATGGACTATCAACGTAAAAATATGACGCTGGCAGAAAGTGTGTATGAGCAAACCAAAAAGAAATATGAATCTGGTTTGGGATCAAATACTGAGATCACCGCAGCTCAAACTGATTTGAAAGCTGCGCAAACCAATTACATCAATGCCCTGTACGATGCCATAGTTGCCAAGGTTGATTTCATGAAAGCCATTGGGAAACTATAATTCAATATTCTATAAAAACTCTAAACCAACAAATGCATTCACCGGATAAATTTACCGATATGAAAAGTACGTATAACATGATTGGCGCAGTTGCAGTTGTTCTTTTTTTAGCAGCCTGCGGTGCTTCTGGCGGAAAAGATAATGGACTGGAAGCGAAAAAAGCCAAGCTGGAAGAATTGAAACAAGAACAAGGCAAACTGGAAGCAGAAATTGCCAAACTGGATACGAATGCCGCCAAAGCTGAAAAACCCAAGCTGGTGGTATTATCTACTATTCAATCAGCACCCTTTACCCATTATATTGATCTGCAGGGTAGTGTTGCTGCAAACAATAATGTTATGGTTGCTCCCCGTGGTCAGGGTGGCCAGGTACGTGCCTTATACGTTAAACAAGGTGACTATGTAAAAAAGGGTCAGTTGTTACTGAAATTAGATGATGCGTTAACCCGTCAGCAAATTGAGCAGGCTAACGTGCAGTTGAACCTTGCCAAAACTGTGTATGAGCGCCGCAAAAATTTGTGGGACCAAAAAATAGGCACTGAAATAGAACTGATCAATGCCAAGAGCAATGTTGATAATATTCAAAAGCAAATAGATTTTTTGAAAGAGCAACAAAGCATGACCAATGTTTATGCTGAGCAGTCGGGCGTGGCTGAGCAGGTTACTGTAAGAGTGGGTGATGTATTTACAGGTTCAGCGCTGGGTACGGGTATTATCATTGTAAATACGAATGATATAAAAGTAACTGCAGACGTTCCTGAAGTGTATCAAACAAAAGTAAAAGTAGGAACTAATTTATTGATCACCCTGCCTGAGGATAATAACAAAACCATCAATGCCAAAGTATCAGTTGCAGGAAGAACGATCAGCTCTACCAGTCGCTCCTTTTACATTGAGGCAAGAGTTCCAGGGAACATGGGTTTACGTCCCGGCCAGATAGCTATGGTGCGTATTCAGGATTACTCAACACCTAAAGCTATTACCATACCCATTAATACCCTTCAAAACGATGAAAAAGGAAAGTTTGTATTGGTAGCAGCTACAGAAAAAGGTAAAAAAGTAGCCAAGAAAAGACCCATTACTGCCGGAGCATTGTATGGCGATAAGCTGGAAGTAACAAGTGGCCTGCAAGCCGGTGATGTAGTGATTACTGAAGGCTTTCAGGGCTTGTACGATGGCCAGGCCATTATTACCGATGCCAAATAGTAATAAGCAGATTTTGACTTACACACCAAATTCATTGTATGAGTGTTTTAGAAAATATTAAAGGCACGTTCAAAAATTTTGGTCCCACCACGTGGAGTATCAAGAACAAGGCCTCCATTTACCTGGTCATGCTGATCGTGAGTTTGTTCGGCGTGTTCCAGTTTGTGACCTTACCAAAAGAACAGTTTCCTGATATCGTTATTCCTACCATATATGTACAAACCATTTATGTAGGTAACTCACCCAAGGATATTGAAAACCTGGTTAGCCGCCCTATTGAAAAACAGATCAAAGGGATCACCGGCGCCAAGATCAATAAAACCACCAGTACTTCAGTTGCCGACTATTCAGCCATTATGGTTGAGTTCAGCACCGATGTAAAAACCGATGTGGCGCTGCAGAAAGTAAAAGACGCGGTAGACAAGGCCAAACCCGATTTGCCTACCGACCTTACTGAAGAGCCTTCCGTAATGGAAGTGAGTTTTTCTGAACAGCCCATCATGTATGTGAACCTGTATGGTGATTATGATTTGCCGCGGTTGAAAAAATATGCCGATGACATGCAGGATAAACTGGAAGAATTAAGCCAGTTGAACCGGGTTGACCTGGTAGGTGCGCCTGAACGCGAGTTCCAGATCAATGTAGATAACTACAAGATGAAAAGCGCCAATCTTACCTATGATGATATCTCTAATGCTGTTCAGTATGAGAACATGGATATCTCTGGTGGTTTGCTGGATGTAGGGAATACAAAACGTACCCTGCAGTTGAAAGGCCAGTTTAAAACAGCTTATGATATTCAAAAGGTGGTGGTGCGCAATCCAAACGGAGCTGCCATTTACCTGAAAGATATTGCTGAAATAAAAGATACTATCAAGGACAGAGAGAGCTATGCACGGTTGAATGGTAAGAATGTAATTACGCTCAACATCATTAAACGTGCCGGTGAAAACCTTATTGAAACATCCGACGCGGTAAAGAAAGTGGTGGAAGAGATGCAGAAGACCTCGCTGCCTAAAGACCTGAATGTATCTATTACCGGTGATCAAAGTAAAGCTTCCCGCACCTCCTTCAACGA
>CBIMFG010000945.1:0-2962 GCA_966243125.1 uncultured Niastella sp. | reverse complement strand
TTACGTTCAACAACTTCTCTATTAAAAACATTCTAAACAAAAAGGCATGGGATCCATTACCCACCGGTGATGGTCAAAAACTGAGCATGCGTGTACAATCAAACGGTCGCGCGTACCAGTCATATAACTTCTCCTTCACCGAGCCCTGGTTAGGTGGAAAGAAGAGAAACTCCCTTACCTTCTCTTTATATAAGAGTGTATTCCGCACAGGTGGTATTGATGCCAGCGGAAGATATTTCTTCTCTGATACCAACAGGCTGAAAAACTTTGGCGCCAGCATTTCTTTGGGTAAACAATTGAAATGGCCCGATGACTTCTTTACATTGGTATACTCACTCAGTTATACTCAGTATAAGTTGCAGAACTATACCTTGTTTACACCGGATTTCAAAAACGGTACCTCAAATAACCTGAGTGTTAAAATTGCGTTGAACCGTAACTCTGCTGGTCCTAACCCGATCTTCCCAACCAGTGGATCTAACTTTATGCTGAGCGGTCAGTTTACGCCACCGTATTCATTATTTAAGGAAACTACTACCAACCAGGATAGTTATAAGTTACCTGAGTTCCATAAATGGCGACTCAATGCCGAATGGTTCATTCCAATTGGTAAGGCAATGGGTGCCGATAAAACACGTCAGTTTGTATTGCGTGCGGCAGCCAAATATGGTTTCATGGGCCGGTATAATGCTGACCTGAATTATTCACCATTTGAGCGCTTTCAGGTGGGTGACGCCGGTTTGGCGAATGGTAGCTACATTTTGGGTTATGATATCATTGCACACCGTGGTTACCCAGTGTACGAGAATTCTAACCCCAAGATCAATCCTGATCAGCAGAACGCAAGCCAGTTCTTTACTATATTTAATAAGTATACGCTCGAAATGCGCTATCCGTTCACCACCAACCCAAGCAGTACCATTTTTGGTATGGTTTGGTTTGAAGCCGCCAACGGTTGGTACGATTACAAATCATACGATCCGTTTCGCCTGCGTAGAAGTGCTGGTGTGGGTATGCGTTTCTTCCTGCCTATGTTTGGTTTGCTTGGATTTGATTATGGCGTAGGTTTTGACCGCATAACGCCTGGCGGCCGCTTACGTGATGCAACCCGCTTTACGTTTATGTTAGGGTACGAGCCTGAATAATTATAATAAACCTTAAAAGAAACACCATGAAGAAAATATTATTTATTGTCTGCCTGGTAACATTAGCGGTAGCTTCGCAAGCACAGCGTTATGCCATTGTAGATACCAAATACATTCTGGATAAATTACCTGAATATAAGGATGCGCAGAAAGCGCTTGACCAGTTTAGTGAACTGTGGCAAAAAGAGGTGGATACCAAACAGGCTGCGCTTGATAAAATGTACAAGGATTTTGAGGCTGAACAGGTTATGTTAAGCCCCGAATTAAAGAAGAAAAGAGAGGATGAATTGTTTGTACGTGAGAAGGAAGTACGTGACCTGCAACGCAAACGTTTTGGTTTTGAAGGTGATCTGTTCAAGAAAAGACAGGAGCTGGTGAAACCCATACAGGACAAGGTTTACAACGCAATTCAAAAGCTGGCGGTTAACCGGACACTGGATTTTATTTTAGATAAAAGTGAAGGAATTACTGTTATCTTTGCCGACCCCAAATTGGACCGTAGTGAGGATATTTTAAAAGAGCTGGGCGTTAAATAAAACATAAGAGAAAAGGGGAAAGCAACCACCATTAGGTTTTTTTCAACTTAAAACAAAAAAATAACCGACCACCCCGCGCAAAGGAAACTCGCTAAGGGTGCGAGAAAAAATTGAAATTCAATGAAAAAGTTTTTTTCCGTAACGTTGTTCGCCCTGGGCCTGGTAGCGGCTGGTGAAGTAAAAGCGCAAAGCAAAATTGGTTATATCAGTTCTCAGGAACTGGTGAGTGTAATGCCAGAAACCAGAAAAGCAGACTCTACTCTGCAAGACCTGAAAAATGCATTAATTCAAAGCGCAACCGAAAGACAAAATGCTTTCTATGCTGCTGTTGAAAAATACAACAAAGACTCCGCTACTTATACTGCTGCTGTAAAAACAGTAAAAAGAAGTGAACTTACTAAAATGGGTCAGGAATTGAGTGGTGAAGAAGAGCGTATTCAACAACAATTACAACAACGTCAGCAGGAACTGCTGGGCCCCATCAACAAAAAGGCTTATGAAGCCGTACAATCTGTAGCCAAAGAAAGTGGATACGGATATGTATTTGAAAAAGAGGCCCTGCTGGTAGCTCCTCCCGGTGATGATATTCTGCCTATGGTTGCCAAAAAGCTGAATATTAAATTGCCTACAGGCGCTAATGCTCCTGGTGGTGCACCTGCCACAGCTCCTAAACCAGCTGCTAAGCAATAATAAAATTGATAAGTTATAAGAAAAGGCCGCTCCATTTTGGAGCGGCTTTTTTTATGCCTTAGCCGTAAATTTGTAATATGGTTACAACGCAGCCAATTGGCATTTTTGATTCAGGGTATGGTGGCCTTACCGTAATGAAGGAGATTGTTAAAAAGTTACCCCAGTACGATTATATCTATCTGGGTGACAATGCCCGGGCGCCTTATGGCAACCGCTCCTTTGAAACGGTGTACCGGTATACCCTGCAATGCGTGGAGTGGTTTTTTGAGCAGGGCTGCCCCCTAGTGATTTTGGCCTGCAACACCGCCTCGGCCAAAGCCCTGCGTACTATACAACAGAACGACCTGGCCAACCTGAATCCCGATAACCGGGTTTTAGGTGTAATACGGCCTACCACCGAGATCATTGGTGAATTTACCCAATCGCGCAAAATAGGCATACTGGCCACCCATGGTACTGTACAATCAGGTTCCTACCTGATAGAGATCGAGAAATTTTTCCCCGATATAGCTGTATATCAGGAAGCCTGCCCCATGTGGGTACCTATTGTAGAGAACAATGAGCACATGCAGCCGGGGGCCGATTACTTTG
>CBIMFG010000944.1:0-2963 GCA_966243125.1 uncultured Niastella sp. | reverse complement strand
TGGTAAGAATCGGCTGGCTGAAAATAAACAGGGGTAATACAAGAAGCAGAAGTACTTGTAGTTTTCTCATAATGTGACGTTGGAGCCTAAATATAAGAAAGAATAGTCTGAATTGGGCTGTTTGGGTAGCAGTAGGATTGCGGAAGAGTTGCCTGAGAGTTGTCTGGAAGTTGCCTAAGAGTTGCCTGAGAGTTGCCTTACACACTACAGTTCCCAGGCAATATCCAGGCCATTCCCAGGCCATCCTTAGGCAATGGTTAGGCCATTCCGCTACCAGTATGATGCCATTTCGGTACCATTACTACCAACTGTGAGCCAACTCTGCTGGCTAAAAACAAAAAAACCTCCCGCGTGAACGGGAGGAAAAAACAAAAAAAATAATATCTTATAAATAAGTCCTGCAAACCAGATGTCAAATAGCCGCAGGTTACACCACTTATTTTGCTAAGGTATTCACTTTTTTAGCCAGCTTACTTTTCAGGTTAGCGGCTTTATTCTTATGGATAATACCTCTTTTAGCCAATTTGTCGATCATAGAAGCTACATCAGGAAACTCTTTAGTAGCTTCGGCGTTTGTCTTCAGTGCTTTCAAATCACGGATGGCATTACGGGTAGTTTTGCCGTAATACTTGTTTCTCTCACGTCTTTTAGCAGCTTGACGTACGTCTTTTTTAGTAGCTTTATGATTTGCCATTTCGTTCTAATTTACTCCCCAAAAATTTAGGGGAGTGCAAAGGTAAGGATTTGAACAAGAAAACGAAAAATAAAACAGAAAAAATCTTGCTTCCGCCTTCTATCCCATGAATAACAGCAATTTAACCATTTCTTTTTCCACTAAACTACTATAGAATACACGCCCCTTGCAGGTTTTAGCCAGCTACCTCATTTAATAGTGTGAAAAAACACAAATTCAGATAATTTGAGTACTATTCCTACCGTTTTTGACCGATATTTGTACCCCGATTTTAAATAACTCAATTCACATTAAGTTTCAATTGCATCCTCATGAAGGATTTTTCGTATATCACCAATTCCCACCCGGCCTTTATTGAAAACCTGTATCAGGATTTCTTACAAGACCCAAACAGTGTTGATCCCGACCTTAAAAAATTTTTTGAAGGATTTGACTTTGCCGTGGGACAAGGCAAAAATGGGACAACGAACGGAACAGCAGTAGCAGGCGAAACAACTTCTTCCGCTACGGGCGAAAACTTCGATTGGAAAAAAGAAGTGGGCGCTTACCGGCTAATTCTGGGTTACCGCAACAAAGGCCACCTGATCGCTAAAACCAACCCCATTCGCCAGCGTAAAGACCGTGGCGCCAACCTCGATCTGGGTTTTTATGGTTTTACCGAGGCTGATCTCGATAAAACCCTCAATGCAGGCAATATGATCGGGCTGGGTACCACTACCCTGCGCAACATTCTTACCCACCTGCAAAAAACCTATGCAGGGCATGTAGGGATAGAATTCAAATACATCAGCGATCAGAAAAAAGTTGACTGGCTTACCAACGAAATGGAGCGCAACTTTGCCAAAGCGCTTCCCATCAATAAGAAAAAACGCATTCTGGAAAAACTGAACCAGGGTGTGATCTTCGAAAAATTCCTCCACACAAAATATATCGGCCAAAAAAGGTTCTCCCTGGAAGGTGGCGAAAGCACCATTGCAGCGCTGGACGAGATCATTACCACTGCCGCCAATAACGATGTGCAGGAAGTAGTGATAGGTATGGCGCACCGCGGCCGGTTGAACGTACTGGCCAACATCATGGGTAAAACCTATGAGCAGATCTTCAGTGAATTTGAAGGTACTGCCAAACCCGACCAAACCATGGGTAGCGGCGACGTAAAATACCACATGGGCTATGGCAGCGAGGTGGAAACACCCGATGGCAAAACTATTCACCTGAAGCTGATGCCCAACCCATCGCACCTGGAAACAGTTGACCCTGTTGTGGTTGGCTTTGCCCGGGCAAAAGCAGACGTACTGTACAAAAGCGAATTCGACAAAATATTACCCATACTCATCCATGGCGACGCCTCTGTAGCTGGCCAGGGTGTTGTATACGAAGTACTGCAAATGAGCGACCTCGATGGTTACTACACCGGTGGTACCATTCACTTCGTGATCAACAACCAGATTGGTTTCACTACCGATTTTGAAGACGCCCGCAGCTCAGACTATTGTACATCACTGGCCTCCATGATTCAGGCGCCGGTGTTACACGTAAATGGTGATGATGCAGAAGCAGTAGTTAAATGTGTACAGATAGCTACCCGCTACCGCCAGGAATTTAATTCAGATGTGTTCATTGATATGGTTTGTTACCGTAAACATGGACACAACGAAGGCGACGATCCTAAATTCACCCAGCCACAGTTGTATGCGCTGATTGAAAAACACGCCAACCCCCGCGAAGTATATACCAACTTCCTGCTGGAAAACGGCGAATCAGACGCAAAAGACCTGGCCAAAGAAATGGAGAAGAAATTCTGGGGCGACCTGCAGGAACGCCTTGATGAAGTAAAGCAGAAACCACTGCCTTATCATTATCAACAACCTGAAATTGCCTGGAAGAATTTGAGGAAAGCCACAGAAGAAGACTTTGTAAAGTCGCCGGTGACGGCTATTGACGAAGCCAGCTTCAAAAAGACATTTGACGCCATCATGCAATGGCCTGCTGATTTTAAACCTTTGAAAAAGGTAGAAAAGATCATTCAGGACAAAATAAAATTATTCAACGAAGAAGGTAAACTTGACTGGGCAACCGGTGAGCTGATGGCTTACGGTACCCTGCTGCTGGAAGGAAAAGATGTGCGCCTGAGCGGACAGGATGTTCGCCGTGGTACCGTCTCGCACCGCCACGCAGTTTTGCGCGACGAGAATACCGATAAAAGTTACAGCAGGCTGAGTGCCATCCCCGGCGCCAGCGGTGAATTCAGAATATACAACTCATTACT
>CBIMFG010000943.1:0-2964 GCA_966243125.1 uncultured Niastella sp. | reverse complement strand
CGTTAGGCGTTAGCATTAAGCGTTTTGCTTATTGAACGGGATTCCTCAACGTTTTTATTCTTTCATGTAAACCAGCCTGTATATCCACGCCTTCGACTTTCATGGTGGCGGCCAGCTCCATAAAGAAAGCAGGATGATCTTTTCTACGCCCTGTTTTTATATCTATGCTGGTAAAGTTTGTCCACATGATTGCTTTCAGGTTTTCCTGCTTTTCATCGAACATCAAATATTCCACCAGCACATGCGAATCGGCCAATTCTATCAACCGGCTTTCAATACAAATTATTTCATTATAAATAACCGGGCGCAGGTACCGGATGTTATGGCTGTGGGTAACCCAGGCCAGGCCCTGTTTATGGTATTCAGACAGGGTTATATTGTAAAACTGTTTCAGGTGATCTTCACGCGCATTCAACATATAATCAATATATCGCGCATTGTTTAAATGGCCCAGGGGATCACAATCACTAAAGCGTACGGTATAAAAGGTTTTCAGTTGCATATGTACTGTATTATATGCGAATGTAAACATTAAAACAGGCGGTACGGTTCAATCCTGTAAAATCCGGTTTCATCGTTTATTATTTGTATCATGGCATTTTGCCGCCACAAAAAGTTTTGGTTGTTAAAGCCATTCTCTACCTTTGCTTCCTCTTCAATTTTTAGCATATGAAATTTTAAGACTCATCTCGCTGCATTACCAGGTATGTTCGCCGAACGTGCCTAATTCCCCTTTCCCTTTTGAATAGCGCATGCAGCGCTTCCGTTTCATTTATTGTATTACTCGTTAAAACAGCATTTTTGTATGTCGGACCAAACACCCAACATAGGTACTATGCGTATCAAATCTTTTTTCTCTTTATTCAAACTGGCCTTGTCTGATAAGGAGCAGGACTATACACAGGGTAGTATCCGTCGCTCTATTTTTTTACTGGCTGTACCCATGATCCTGGAGATGGTCATGGAATCTGTTTTTGCATTGGTAGATATTTTCTTTGTAGGCCGCCTTGGTAAAAGCGAAGCGGTTTCTACCGTGGCACTCACCGAATCGGTACTTACTATTGTTTATTCGCTGGCTATTGGTTTAAGTATGGCTGCTACCGCCCTGGTAGCGCGGCGTATTGGTGAAAAAAATCCTGAAGCAGCGTCAAAAGCCGGCATGCAATCGCTGATACTTGCCTTTGTATTAACTGTTGTTATCAGCACCACCGGTTTAATTTTTGCGCCCGACATTCTGAAAGTAATGGGCGCATCTGCCGAAACCATTCGCATTGGCACTAATTATACCCGCATCACTTATGGCGGTAGTGTGGTTAGTATGTTACTGTTCCTGATCAATGGTATTTTCAGAGGAGCCGGTGATGCGTCGATGGCTATGCGCTCTTTATGGATCGCCAATATCTGTAATATTATTCTATGCCCCGTGCTGATCTACGGGTTTGGCCCCATTCCTGCTTTTGGTATTACCGGCGCCGCTATGGCCACAACCATTGGCCGCGGTATAGGGGTGCTGTACCAACTCTATCATTTATTCAGTGGTAAACGAGTGATAAAGGTAAAAAAGCAGGACTTTATCCCTGACTGGCCCATCATTAAATCTATTTCGAATATTGCCTGGACGGGCGTTATTCAATTCTTAATTCCTTCTGGCAGCTGGATGGTACTGATTAGAATTATGGCTGAGTTTGGTGATAACGCCGTTGCGGGGTATAGCGTTGCCATAAGATTGATCATGTTCTTTTTATTGCCCGCCTGGGGTATGAGCAATGCAGCAACTACCCTGGTTGGTCAAAACCTGGGTGCGCAACAACCCGAACGGGCCGAACAATCAGTATGGAGTACCGCCCGGTATAATGCCATCTTCATGATCTTTGTAACCGGGGTGTTCCTGTTTTTTGCCCAACCTATTGTAGGTTTCATGAACAGGGACCCTGCCGTTGATTCCTATGCGGTAATGGCTTTACGCATTATATGCCTCGGTTATGTTTTCTATGGTGTGGGCATGGTAGTTACCAATGCCTTTAATGGCGCCGGCGATACCCGTACGCCCACCCTGATCAACATCTTTGGTTTCTGGCTGTTTCAGGTGCCGCTGGCATTTCTGCTGGCTTTGGTATTTAACCTGGGGCCTAAAGGGGTTTTTATTGCTATTGTAGCCGCCGAAACCTGTAATGCTATTGCCAGTATCATCATCTTTAGAAAAGGTAAATGGAAGAAAGTTAAAATATAACGGCTTACTTTTTAAAAGCCCTCCCTACGAGCCGGAGGGCTTTTCCATTTTTGACGGAATAGCTTTTGCAGTTACTGGTTAATTCCTTAAGTTACAACCAGCATGAAGCAGCAAATACCTAACAATGCCATCAGGCAGGTTCTTATTTTAGCTACAATTATTCTTCTCGGACTGGTACTGTTTAACCAGTTAAAAAGCCTGATACCGGCTTTTCTGGGGGCCTATACGCTATATGTATTGTTACGTAAATGGATGTTTGTTTTGCAGGGCAAGTATAAATGGAAAAAAAGCCTGGCCGCATCCATTCTCATGCTGTTATCTTTTCTGATAATTCTATTGCCAATTTTTCTGGTGGTGAACATGCTCAGTTCTAAAGTAGCCTTTGCCATGCAACATTCGCAGGATGTGCTATCGAGCCTGCAAACCTATATTGAAAAAATAGAGGGCAAGTATAAAATAAACATTCTCACCGATGCCAATCTGCAGAAAATAACCAGCTGGACCGGTGAAACGGTACCCAAGATCCTGGGTGGCGCCTTTGATACCCTCACCAGCATTGTGATCATGTATTTTATTTTATATTTTATGCTGGTAGAAGGCCGTAAAATGGAATCGAAGTTTTACGACTGGGTACCGGTGAAAGATGAGAACACTTTGTTACTCCGCAAGGAACTTAACACCATGGTATATTCGAATGCCATAGGGATTCCGCTTATCGCCATATTGCAGGGGAT
>CBIMFG010000942.1:0-2966 GCA_966243125.1 uncultured Niastella sp. | reverse complement strand
AGGTATAGGTATTATATATTTTTCCATCCTTGTCATAATACTGAACCTCACCATCTACCTTTCCTTTTTTATTGATATACCGGGTATATAATTGTCCGTTGTTGTACCACGACGAACATTCGCCTTCCAGCACGCCGTTATTATAGGTTTCTACGCTTTTAGGTTTGCCATTCTCAAAAAACTTTTTCACTTCCCCAACCGGGTTGTCCTGATCGTATTGCGCCACCATTGATACCACGCCATCCTGGTAGTAAGCCTTGTAAGGCCCCGTTAGTTTATCATCAGCATAGCTGCCTTCCAGCTCTACCTGCCCGTTGGTAAAATAGGTTTTAAACGCACCGTTCTTTTTATCGTTTGCATACATGGCTACCGATTGCAGCAGCCCGTACTGGGTAAATACTTTTCTGTTCCCTTTCAGCTTTCCATTTTCCAATTGTTCAATGGTGCGCAACGAACCGTTTTTATAGTAAGTGATGTGTTCGCCATTGCTTTCCCCGTCTTTGTATACTGAAGTGGAAGAAACAGCCCCATTCTCAAAGTAATAGGTTTCTTTTCCTTCCTGTTTGTCATTGTGGTATATTTCTTCGCCCTTTAATTGTCCGGTGAAATAATAATACTTCCAAACACCTTCTTTTTGTCCTTTTTCATTGTAGGTACCAATTGCCTGTTTATTACCCGGGGCAAAATAATATTCCCAGGAACCAGTAAGCGTATTCCCGTTATCGGGACTAACCCCTTTCCCTATCAGTTGCCCGCTTTCAAAATAATAGCAGGCGCCTTTGTTATTTCGTTTGGCTGCCTGTAATTCGCGGGTAGCTCTTATCAACTTTAAGTACTCCACTGTTTCTGTTACAAATGCTTCAATGTCTTTTTTATGTTTGCGGTTAAAATCCTTAATGGTTGCAGAGTTTACGCCTGAGAAAGCATAGTACACCAGGTTATCGAATTTCTTTTCTTCAAAGGCTTTCCGGTAATAAGGAACATAGAACTGCATCCAGAAATCTTTGTCATTTTCATCATAGCTAAGCTTTTCACAGATCACCTGTAGCTGTTTTGAAATGGGATCATTCAGATCGATGATGGATTTATAATTATTATCAAGTGCAATTTTAGACAACACAATCTGTTCAATACTGCGAAAGTTTTCTGAAGGCTCATCTTTTCGTTTGTTCACCAGTTCTACCACATAATCTTTGGTTTTTGCGATCTCATCGAGCACAGTAACTACGTTGCCCGAATACCGGCCATCAGGCTCCATAATTACATTGGCCAACAGGCTCATGTAGGCAGCCACTATATTTCCCTGATTCAATGCACAAATGCCCAGTTTAAAATGGGCAGCTGCAGAAAAGGGATTTATCAGCAAAGCCTGTTTAAAAACCTGTTCAGCCTCTTTGTATTTTTTCATTCTTATGAGCGTGGTGCCTTTGCTGATGTATAAACCCACATAGGCCGGATAAACAGTCAAAGCCGAGTCGAATAGTTTCAGGGCTCGCTCCTGCTGATTATCATAATCGAGCAGGTTGCCGTATTGCATCAGCAATTCGGGGCTTCGCTCTCTTTCCGTAGTGAGCGAAAGCGCCTCCTGGCACACTTGTATGCCCCGCGTAAACTGGCTATCGGCACTACAGGTTAATGCCATTTCATACAGCGCCCATACATAGTTGGTGTCGCCCACCTTAACCCGTTCATATTCCTTCAGGGCTTCCTTGTATTTTCCAGCGTCATACAATTTAACGCCGGCATTAATGGCTTCGGCAGAATTAATAAGCGGATTGTTTTCTTGTGCTGCAGCGTACAGGCATGCAAGACAGAGGACGGCAATCAAAGGGGTTACGTGTCGGTTCATGGGTATATTACCTTTTCTGCCTGTAAGTTATAGATGAAGTTGGTAAAAAAGAAATGGGCGCCCGGATTATTTAAATTGTAAAAACATGGCTAAAATGCACGGATATACTCCCAAATGACACAGTTATAGCTTAAAAATGCACAGATATGAACTTTCATTATGCGCTTTCAAGGGTTTTATTATTTTTACAGGATATATCCATTAGCTGTTAAACCATGGTTTGAGGATCTGATTATTCACCCCAGCTATTTCCCCTAGTGGCCATAGAAATGAAATCTTTATTATTACCGTATCTAACTATTGGATGCATACTTACGTTCTGTTGTAATTATGCCCGGGCCCAAAACCCAACGCTGCAAATAAGCAAGAACCCTACAACCTGTCATGGTTCAGAAGGGTCAATGACTTTTAGCGGATTGGTTCCCAACACTTCCTACCAGGTAAGATACCTTGACGACGGCGTACAAAAAGGACCGGTTACCCTGTTAACAGATGGTACAGGCCAAATAACGCTGCCCAATTTAACACTGGGCGCTTACCGCAACTTCACCTTTACCAACGGCGGAACAACGTTGTCTTATGTTGGAGGCGCTGTTTTGACAGACCCAATATTGGACCCACCTACATTCAATGTTACGTCTTATATCATATGCTTAGGCGATCCGGTGCCTGTATTGCCTGCTACTTCCAATAATGGGTATAGCGGTACCTGGAGCCCGGCCGTGGTTGATCCCACGCATGACGGCACCTATACTTTTACGCCATCTATCAGTTGCGCCGACCCGGTTGATATAACTGTTACAGTAACACCAAAGAGGCCCGTGACCTTTCCGTTTGGATCAGGTTTGGTGTTATGTGGTACCGGACCCGTTCCGGTATTAACCAATACCTCAAACGAAGGAATTACCGGTACCTGGAACCCGGCGGTAATAGATCCTACCCATTCCGGTACCTATGTGTTCACTCCTACGGTTCCACCACCAGGCTGCCTAACCGGTACCATTTTTACCCTTACGGTGAACCCGATTGTAACACCCGTATTCGCCATTGGTACCAGCTTGGATATTTGTACAGGTGGTGGCGTACCTGCTTTGCCCAATGTTTCCGACAACGGCAT
>CBIMFG010000941.1:0-2969 GCA_966243125.1 uncultured Niastella sp. | reverse complement strand
CAGATGGTAGGCATGCCACCCGTAACCTGTACCGTAGCGCCCGATACATAACTTGCTTCTTCAGAAGCCAGCATAACATATACCGGCGCCAGCTCTGCCGGTTGGCCCGCCCGTTTTAAAGGCGTTTTACTACCGAAATCTTTTACATGATCTGCCGAAAAGCTGCCCGGTATTAAAGGTGTCCAAATAGGGCCGGGCGCCACGCAATTTACCCGGATGCCTTTCTCGCCCCATAACTGCGCCAGCGTGGAGGTGAAGTTTTGAATAGCGGCCTTGGTCAATGTATAAGGCAACAGGGTTTGGTTGGGCGTATAAGCGTTTACCGAAGTGGTATTAATAACGGAACTGCCTGGTTGTAAATGCGGCTCGGCTGCCTTGCAAATGTAAAACATGGCATGCACGTTTGTTCTGAACGTATATTCCCATTCTTCGGCGGTTATTTCCTGTAACGATTCGTGTTGCATTTGGTAGGCGGCGTTGTTCACTACTATATCCAGCTGGCCAAATTCCTGAATGGCTTTCTCCACCAGTTGCTGGCAATGTGCTTCATTGCTGATGTCGCCAGGTACCAATACTGCTTTTCTGCCCGCAGCCTGAATGTATTGTTCCACTTCTTTGGCATCTTCTTCTTCATTTAAATAAGAGATCAGCACGTCGGCGCCTTCGCGTGCAAACGCAATGGCTACTGCTTTACCTATCCCTGAATCACCACCAGTGATCAACGCTTTGCGACCGGTTAGCTTGCCACTTCCCTGATACGATGTTTCACCATGATCTGGCTTGGGATCCATTTGCTGTTCCGATCCCGGCATTTGTTGCTCCTGCGCGGGATAGGGAGGTTGTGGATATTTATCTAACGGGTTTTGTTTGGGTGCTTTCACTTCCATATTCATAACTAATAGTTTTATAGTGTTTCGCACGCAAAAAGAAAGCCATTGAATACAGCTTTAAGCCATTGAATACAGCTTTAAGCCGTAAGCTATAAGCTGCAAGCTGCAAGCAAATACAGGGTTAAAGCCTAAAGGCTAAAGGTAAAAGCAAATACAGCTTTAGGCTTTCAGCTTTCAGCTTTTCGCTTTAGGCTTTCAACTTTCAACTGCCCTCCCTGGCATACCCTTTGCCGCAATACTGTACTCCTGCCATGCGGTAGTTATAATTACATGTACTAATTAAGTAAGCCCGGCAGGAAGCGGGGAATATAATCTCCTCATACAATCAATTCTGTCGGGTATTTTTTTACTCAAAAATATTTTTATGGAAAAGAGTAAAGCGTACACGCTGATAACCGGCGGTACAAGTGGGATTGGCTTTGAACTGGCCAGGATCTTTGCCTATAATGGCCACAACCTGATCATTGTGGCCCGCGACGAAACCGAGTTGGCGCGTACATCTAGAGAGTTTACGCCGTTAGGTGTTGAGGTGGTTACCATCTCAAAAGACCTGTTTATGAAAGAGAGTGCATTTGAAGTGTATAATGAAGTATTGGAGCGGGGACTTAGGGTAGACATTCTGGTGAATAACGCCGGTCAGGGCCAGTATGGTGAATTTTCCGAAACAAATATCAACCGCGAACTGGATATTATTCAATTGAATATTTGCTCACTGGTAGTGCTTACCAAATTATTCCTGCGCGACATGTTGCAACAAGGTAATGGTAAGATCTTAAACCTTTCTTCCATTGCCAGTAAAGCGCCCGGTCCCTTACAATCAGTTTACCACGGTACCAAAGCATTTGTACAATCTTTTACCGAAGCCGTTCGCAATGAAGTAAAAGATACCGGTGTAACCTTAACGGCCTTACTGCCTGGCGCCACCGATACCGACTTCTTTAATAAGGCCGATATGCAGCAGGCAAAAATTGTGGCCGAAGGAAAACTCGATGATCCCGTACAAGTGGCTAAAGATGGGTATGAAGCCTTGATGCGCGGCGACGATATGGTGGTGTCAGGCTTTAAGAACAAAATGAATGTAGCTATGAGCAATATGATGCCCGATGACATGGTTGCTGAGAACATGCATAAAAAACAAGCTCCTGTAGATAAAAAGAAATAATACATATGAAAGCAGCAAGAATACATGGCCCAGGTATAGTTACCTGCGATACGGTTGATGATCCCATTATACAAAATGAGCGGGATGTAATTTTGAAAGTAACGGCCACCGCTATTTGCGGTTCCGATCTGCATATTTACTCGGGCGGTATTCCGCAGCCCCGGCCCATGGTGCTGGGGCATGAGTTTATGGGTATTGTAGAAGAAGTGGGGAAAGGCATTACCAGTTTAAAAAGAGGTGATCGGGTAGTGGTGCCTTTTCCCATATCCTGCGGGCACTGTTTCTTTTGCACGCATGGCAGCCCGGGTAATTGTGAAGAAAGCAATCCCAAACACTATGGGCCCGAAGGCGGTATCTTTAAAGAAAAAGGCGGCGCGCTTTTCGGGTATACCGATCTGTATGGTGGCTACGATGGCGGACAGGCGCAATATGTTCGCGTTCCCTATGCCGATATTGGTCCCAGGCTGGTGCCCGATAACCTTACAGATGAACAGGTGTTGTTCCTTACCGACATTTTCCCCACCGGTTATACCGGTATAGACTGGGGCGAAGTAAAAGGCGGCGAAACCGTGGCCATCTTTGGTTCGGGACCCGTTGGTATTATGGCCGCCAAAGCTGCCTGGCTACGCGGCGCCGGCCGCGTGCTCATCGTTGATACGTTGCAATACCGGTTGGATATGGCAAAAAAAGCCGCCAATGCCGAAACCATTTTATGGGAAGATGATGGACGGGATGCCATAGAAGCCATCAGGGCCGCTACCGAAGGCCGCGGCGCAGATGTGTGTGTAGATGCGGTGGGGTTTGAACCTGACCGCACCTTCCTCGACCGCGCCAAAGCAGTGATCAACCTCGAAAAAGGTTCACCCAAGGTACTGGAAGACTGTATGAGCGCCGTACGCCGGGCCTGTATTGTATCG
>CBIMFG010000940.1:0-2973 GCA_966243125.1 uncultured Niastella sp. | reverse complement strand
ATGGACAAGCACAGGCCGCTGCAGCATTCTATTGTTCTGTTTTCAAAAACTCAAAAATTACTGCCGACAACCAAATGGTGGTAACCTTTGAATTGAATGGAAAAAAGTTCATGGGATTGAATGCCGGTCCGCAGTTCACCTTTAACGAAGCCGTATCCTTTGTGGTAGATTGCGAAACCCAGGAAGAGATAGATTACTATTGGGAAAAATTAACCGCAAACGGCGGCAGTGAGGGCCAGTGCGGCTGGTTAAAAGACCAGTTTGGGGTAAGCTGGCAAATTGTACCCACCGTTTTGCCCAAATTGTTGAGCGATCCTGCCAGGGCGCAAAAAGTGATCCAGGTGTATATGCAAATGAAAAAGTTCGATATAGAAAAGTTGACGAACGCTTAACGAAATATAATAGCAAGTCTCCCGGTCAATCGGGAGACTATTTTCATTAAATCGGTAAGTTTGTACAAATCATTGCTATGCTTTCTATCCAATCACAAGCCCCCGACTTTGAATTATATGCTACCCCCGACCAGAAGCTCCAATTAAGCAGCCTGCAAGGCAAAAGGGTTATTCTCGCATTTTATCCTGCCGACTGGAGCCCCGTATGCTCAGACCAAATGGCATTGTACAACGAAATGCTCGATTATTTTCACAAGGCCAACGCGCAGTTAATAGGTATTTCAGTAGATGGCAAATGGTGTCATACATCTTTTGCGGCCGACCGAAAATTACACTTTCCCTTGTTGGCCGACTTTGAACCCAAAGGCGCTGTGGCAAAAGCTTATGGCGTATATGATGAAAAGCTCGGCGAATGCCAGCGAGCATTGTTTGTGCTTGATGAAAAGGGCGTTATTGCCTGGAACTATTTATCGCCAGTTGGCGTAAACCCCGGCGCAGACGGTATTATGGATGCCCTGGAAGAAATGGATAACAACAAAAAGGTGTAGCATGGCATTACGAACGCCAGTAAACGAAACCGGCTGTACGATACGGCCCCGGTAGTACCCATTGAGCCATTTTATTTTAGCCTGAGCGATGGGATCCTGCTAAGCTTATAGCAAATCCCCTGAATTGACGTACTTTCGCGCCATGGCGGAAACTACATTTTCTATTGAAACCACGCTTTCCAATTTACAGATCGATGAGTTGAATGAGATGCAAAAGGCATCGTTGGAGGCCAATAAAACCTCCAATGAGGTCATATTACTGGCAAATACCGGCTCTGGGAAAACGCTGGCTTTTCTGTTACCCGTAACGCAATTGATCGAAAAAAACCGGCCCGTAACGCAGGCATTGATCATTGTGCCTAGCCGGGAACTGGCCCTGCAAATTGAATCGGTGTTCAAAAAAATGGGAACAGGGTTAAAGATCACCTGTTGCTATGGCGGCCATAAACGCGAAACAGAAGAAAATAACCTGCTGCAGGCTCCTGCGCTTATTGTAGGCACACCGGGCCGGCTGGCCGATCATATTCGCCGTGGTAATATTACGACCACCCATATTGAAACCCTGGTGCTGGATGAGTTTGATAAATCGCTGGAAGAAGGGTTTGATGAAGAAATGTCGTTTATTATAAGCTCGCTGCCCGCGCTGAAGAAAAGGATCCTAACTTCTGCCACCGAAGCCGTGGAACCACCGGATTTTGTAGGCTTACAAGCCCCCGTTAAAATAAACTTTTTAACAGGTGAAAAATCACCTGCGCTGGCAGTTCAAATGGTAAAAAGCGACGATAAAGACAAATCCGAAACGTTGTTCAAACTGATCTGTCAACTCGGTAACCGTTCTACCATTATCTTTTGCAACCAACGTGAGTTTGTAGAACAGGTAAACGCCTTTTTAAAAGATAAAGGCCTTGTGAGTGTATTTTATCATGGCGCTATGGAACAACGCGACCGTGAAGTGGCATTAAGCAAGTTCCGCAATGGCAGCTCCAATATATTGGTGACTACCGACCTGGCTGCCCGTGGCCTTGACATTCCCAACATCCGTTACATTATACATTATCAACTGCCCACTTCACAGGAATCATTTACTCATCGCAACGGCCGCACGGCCCGCATGGAAGCCAGCGGTACTGCTATTTTACTACTGGGGCCCACCGAATATATTCCTGAGTACATTACGCCAGAACCGACAACCATTGAGTTGCGCGCTGATGCTGAGTTACCGCAAAAGCCCGGCTGGACCACCTTCTTTATTGGCGCCGGTAAAAAAGATAAAGTGAATAAGGTTGACATCGTAGGCTTTTTCACCAATAAAGGACAGTTGAAAAAAGAAGACATCGGGTTAATTGAAGTGAAAGATTTCTTCTCCTTTGTAGCTATCCGTAAATCCAAAGCCAGCCATACCTTGCATATGATCAAAGATGAGAAGATCAAGAATAAGAAGATAAAGATTGATGTGGCGAAGTAACCCTACCCACAATCATTAGTTTATTCAGCAGATAATTGTTATATTTAGTTAGTCGATTCGATGTTCGAATTACTAATCATTTATCAACATTGCCATCGCTTAGCTCATTTCAAACACATAAGCAGCCACTGAAAATTGGTTTGATTGACCTGGTAAGTAAAGGTCCTGCCAATACTTTATGGGCTAAGATCATGCATGCGAACCTCGCCAGTATTATGCCGCAGGTAATTGCAACCTGGTGCGAACAGGAAGGGCACAACGTAACAATGATCTGTTATACCGGCTATGAAGACCTGAATAAAGAATTACCGCAAGAACTTGACCTGGTATTTATCAGTTGTTTTACACAAGCAGCTTTGTTAGGTTATGCGCTGAGTAATTATTATCGCCAGCAAGGCGCGGTAACTGTTTTGGGCGGCCCGCATGCCCGGTGTTATCCCGATGATGCCATGCTTTATTTTGATTATGTACTGGGCTTTACCAATCGGTCTACTATTACAGAGATCCTGGATAATTGCACCGCCCAACCTACAGGAAAATTATTAGATGCCGGTAAACAACCGGCTTT